>CAIWCG010000069.1 GCA_903911135.1 uncultured Bacteroidota bacterium | reverse complement strand
GCATCCATTACGTCTGACAATAAATCGATAGTCCTTACCTTATCCTCACCCAATGCTTTCAATTGCAATTTATCAAGCCATATCGTATCATTCAATTCATTGTAAGTGGTATTATCCAATTCTATTATTCCATAAATGTTATCCAATTTGTTGCCGGTAAAATGTATAGACATGTCTGTGCTTAACGTAGCGCTTTCATCACGATGTAAAAGTTTCAATCTGGATAGCTTTGCTCCCACAATCCTTGAGTTAAAATCAAACATGGGCAAGTCTTTGCTGAAATCAACCTTACCATCGAAATCAAGCTTTATGTTTTCATCATTTATGGCCAGGTTTCCTTTAAACTGCCTGTTTGATGCATGGCCATTCAATACGATGTTCTTGTAATTGTATCCATTCAGATCCATATTGTCAATCGTAGCATCCAAATCGGCATTGAACATTTGAAAATAGCTTGACAAAGTATTGATGATATTATCCTCTTGGCCAACTGGAACAGCACTTTTCTTTGGGAAAGAAGTTCCTTTTACCGAGGCATTGATGGAAATGACGCCAAGCAATGGTTCCTGCTGGATGATCCTTCCCAAATTGAAATTATTGGTAGCTATTTTTCCCTGATAGGTAGTGGTATGGCTCTTGTTATCATACTTAACATTGATATCGGATGACACATTGCCCAAAGCGGTCTTTAAATTGCCATAAGCAACAAAGTCATTGATGAAACCCGTGAACTTTCCACTCAAATTGATTATACCAAGCTCCTTTAGATTACCTGGAAGCTGAACAAAATGTTTCCTGTCGAAGGGAGCTATTTCTATCCGTTCAATATCGCTTTTGCTGGTCTGCAAACCATCCAGTGAAAGGTCGATGAAGGTTTCATCAATGTTCGGCAAGCCATCTATATTGACATTTCCGTGAAGGTGACTGGCATTACCAAAACTGATGTCCAGATTTTTGGCTCTAAGTCTGGTAATCTTACCCTTTATTTCGCCCGAAAGCTTTATCTTGTTGCTGGTTCCGAAGAGGTGATGCTCGAAATAACCGATGTCCTTGAATGATATGGTACTTTTGTCGAACTTCGACTTCATCGTTATCATATTATCGATGTCATTAAAGGCACTAAGGCTATCATATAGCATCGAATATTCTCCCTTTATATCGCTATTGGGTGTCTTTAGGGTCAATGTCTTGAATGAAAGTTCGTTTGGAGTGAACTTTACATCGGCAGTGATTTCATTTACCTGAAAACCGCTTTGGTCAAGGAAAGCCAACCCTTTCATCTTCAGCGTTATGGAATCTCCGGCCAATAAAATCTTGTTCAAATTGCCGCTGATGTTCTTTACATGCAGATTACTGAAATCCAAACCATGTTCTGCATAAGTGTCATTCTCGTCAATCAAAGTGAAATCGAGATTATTAAGTTCCAGATGATTGCAGGTGAGATACAAATTCGATTTTGTGGTGTCTGGCGGGCCATTCGACTTTAGCCCATCCAAAATAAACTGTAGGTTTAAATCCTTTTCGCCCTTGTATTTCCTCAAATGAAAATAGGTATCCACCAATTCAACGCTGTTGATGTCGAACTTGGATTTCTTTAGGATAAAATCAGTTACGCTTACCTTCAGTTTGCCTGCATATAGCAAGGTATCGTGGTGCAAATCCTCTACATAAAAGCCTTCGAGCACCACTTTATCATAGAAAGCGATGTCCACACTTTTGATGGTAATCTTGGTGTGAAGCTGTTTCGAAAAATAGTTCATTGCGGTACGTGTAGCCCATGTTTGAACGGCAGGAAGGTGCAGCAATCCATAGATGGACAACAGCAAAACCGCCGTTATCCATACTACCCACAAAGATATTTTTCCTGCTTTTTTAATAATTTTGCTTTATTGATAAATGAAAACTTTCAAGGCCGTAAAATTACATACAATTACCGTACCTTTAAAATTTAATCTGAAACACATCCTTTAATGAACGATAAAATCAACATTTTAAGTATCGAATCCTCCTGCGATGACACTGCGGCGGCAGTCATTTCCGATGGTTTTGTGCTTTCAAACGTCATTGCGAACCAGGAAATCCACAAACAATATGGTGGAGTCATCCCCGAGGCAGCTTCGAGGGCGCATCAGGCAAACATTATCCCCGTGGTGCATCAGGCTTTGATGAAAGCCAAGATTGCCAAGGAAAATATCACTGCTGTGGCCTACACCCGTGGTCCCGGATTGCTCGGTTCCCTGCTTGTGGGCAGCAGTTTCGCCAAGGCATTTGCCCTGGCCATGAACATTCCGCTGATAGAAATAAACCATATGCAGGCACACATCCTTTCGCACTATATTTTGGAGGACGAAAAGGTGCCGCCTGCCTTTCCCTTCCTGTGTTTGACGGTGTCAGGCGGGCATACCCAGATTGTTTTGGTCAAGGATTATTTTGTAATGGAAATTATCGGTGAGACTACCGACGATGCCGCAGGCGAAGCCTTCGACAAGATTGCCAAAACCCTCGGCCTACCCTATCCTGGCGGCCCTTTCGTTGACAAATTCGCTAAACTCGGCAATGCAACCCGATTTCAGTTCACTCATCCCAACGTGCCCAATTACGATTACAGTTTCAGCGGTTTGAAGACGGCGGTTTTGTACCTCGTAAGGGATGGAATCAAGGCCGATTCCGACTTTATAGCCACCCATCTAAACGATATCTGTGCTTCGGCGCAAAAAACCATTGTCGATATCCTCATAAAGAAACTTAAAAAGGCCGCCAAAGACTTGAACATCAACGAAATAGCCCTTGCAGGCGGTGTTTCCGCCAATAGCGGCCTAAGAAACGCCATGCTTCAACTGGGAGCCGACAATGGTTGGCGCGTACACATTCCCAAATTCGAATATTGTACAGACAATGCAGCAATGATAGGCATTGCAGGCTACATCAAGTACTTGAAAAACGATTTTTCGACACAGGATGTAGCCGCCAAGGCACGCCTTTCCTTCTGATAGCAAGGGTTTTGATGATGATTTGATGATGATGGCACGCAAGGGCGATGCTATTATCATTAAATCATGTATGAATCATCATCCATGAACTTTTATTTTTGATGATGGTCAATGCTTATCAAACATCCCTGTTTTCAATCAATTCAAACAACATTCATAAACAATCATTGGGCTTTTTCATCATCAAGAATCATCATTTATAATCAATAAAAACCATCAATGTTGATGAAAATTACAATTTCTTAGCTTGAACAGTACATGCAGTTAAGCTAAAAGACCATCCTCATTGCCAAATACAACATTGGTTTCATCAAAACCAATATTGTATTTGACAAAACCAATACTGTATTTGATAAAACCAATACTGTATTTGATAAAACCAATAATGTATTTGACAAAACCAATACTGTATTCAGCAAATACATTATTGTATTTGTAAAAACCGTTAATGTATTTGACCAATACAATATTGTATTTGACGAAACCAATAATGTATCGGTGCAATACAATATTGGTTTTGCATGAACCGATAATGTATTGATGTAATGGCAAATTCGTTTTATCGTAACCTATGTTTCATTGGTTGGAATCAATTTTGTTTCTGATGGAATCAATTTTGTTTTTATAGGAAACAATTTTGTTTTTGATGGAATCAATTTTGATTCGGTAGGAAACAATTTTGTTTTTGATGGAATCAATTTTGTTTTGGTAGGAATCAAAATTGTTTTGGTAGGAATCAATTTTGTTTTTACAGGAATCAAAATTGTTTTTGATGAAATCAAAATTGATTCCTATGATTGGCAAACCCCTTTGTACATCAGTAAAATGCCATTTGGCCAATGTTATTCTTGATTATCATCAATAAAAAGCATATCATGTTAATGGCATCCACTTTTTGGTGCCATCAAAATGCTATGCAGATAATTCAACTGGCCATTATGCCGAATAACTTGATGTTTAAGAAACTATGCCTTAACATTTGGATGAAAATCAAGGCGTTTTGGATGAAATAATCTTAAAAAATCAAGAATCAGGAATATAATTTTGCATTGTATGATAAATATCACTAATTTTACCACCGCAAATAAATAAATCGCCATTATGAATTTTACAAGTACACAAAAGTCTTACATCATCGGAACTGGTCTATACCTTTTCTTTGTTGTGTTGGCTCTATCCAGCTTTCAACCGGTGAAAGAAAATAACTTTGAAGCCAAAATCCAACCAGCATTAGAGAAAATAGAGGAGCCAAACGACTGGTTCATGATGCAGCGTACGTATCCTGATGCCGAGTTCGACTATACGGCTTATCATGCAGCGCTGAAGAACATCAGCAACGAGGTAAACAACCGCCAAAACATGCGAACGAAATCCATTCAGAGTGGATGGAATGCCGCATGGACAACGGAAGGACCCGGAAACATTGGCGGGAGAATAAATGTGGTAACAGTGCATCCCACGAATCAGAATATCATCTACCTGGGCAACTCGACAGGAGGCATTTTCAAGACCATCGATGGCGGAACCACGTGGACACCAATCTTTGATGTGCAATCGTATCTCTCCATCGGCTGCATCACACTCGACCCTACCAATCCAAACATCATTTATGTGGGAACGGGAGACCCAAACATCAGCGGGTCAGCCTTCATTGGCGATGGTGTGTATAAAAGTACCGATGCAGGAGTTACCTGGACGCATTTAGGATTGACTGCGGAACGAATCATCTCCAAGATAGCGGTAAACACGCTCCATCCGAACATAGTGTATGCCGCTGCCATGGGAATACCTTTCCTGCCGACACCGGACAGAGGCCTTTACAAATCAACAGATGGCGGAACCACCTGGAACCAAGTGCTTCACATCAGCGACAGTGCCGGAGTGATAGATTTGGTGATGGATCCGAGCCATCCAGATACCTTATATGCCGCAGGTTGGGACCGTTTGAGAAACAACCAGATGTCTTATGTTCATGGTAACCATGCATTGATCTATAAGACTACCAATGGCGGCGTAACATGGACCACTTTGGCAGGAGGACTACCCATCGGCGACTATTCAAGAATCAGTCTGTCCATGTCAGGAGTCAATCACAACACTTTGTTTGCCTCTTATTCCGATACCACCTACAATCTTTATAAAATCTACAAGACTACCAACAACGGAACAACTTGGGCAGCCATACCCACCAGCACCTTGAACAATCCATTCAATGGGCAGGGCTGGTATTCAGGTGGAGTTCATGTAAACCCAACCAATGACAACCAAATCTGGCTTTGTGGCGTGGATTTATACAAGACTACCAACGGAGGAACGAACTGGAGTTTAGGAGCACCAGACTGGTCCACTTATATCGTTCATGGAGACATGCATGATGTAGAGTTTTTCAATGCTACCACCATCTTCATCACCACCGATGGAGGCCTTTACAAGACAACAGATGCCGGAAACAACTGGAACAAAATAGAGAACATCCCGAACAATCAGTTTTATCACTGTACATATGATCCTTTCAACCTTGGAACTTATGCTGGAGGCGTTCAGGACAACGGAACCACCAACGGCAATGCCTCCACGCTGACAACATGGGGCAGAATCTTCGGTGGCGATGGTTTCACTATACTTTATCATCCCACAGATGCCAGCGTGATATGGGCAGAAACACAAAACGGAGGTATAGTCATTTCAAACGATGGCGGAAATACCTTTTCGGATGGCACTACAGGCATAAACACTGCTGATATCCGCAATTGGGACATGCAATACATCATGAGTCATTTCAGCCCCGATGTACTCTATACCGGAACCACCAAAGTGTATCAGAATATCTATGGCAGCGGTCCTTATTGGCAAGCTATAAGTCCCGATTTGGTGTCTTCAACCTATACCAACGACCCAAAGTTTCACACCATTACCTGTGTAGCAGAATCAAATTCCAATGCAAGCAACCTGTATGCCGGAACCAGCGATGGTTTGGTGTGGAGCAGTACAAATGGCGGCAATACATGGAACAATGTCACCAATACCCTTCCGAACCGCTATGTTACCTGCATGAAAACCTCTTATCTCAATACCGGTGTAGCCTATGTCAGCCATTCCGGCTACCGCGACAATGACTTTATTCCGCACATACACAAGACCACCAACAATGGCACCACCTGGACAGACATTTCCGGTGACCTGCCACAGATTGCCGTCAACTGCATCATGACTTATCCAACCTCCGACAACATTTTATTTGTCGGTACCGATGGTGGCGTTTATGGAACCCTCAATGGCGGCATAAACTGGATACGGGTAGGCAGCAACATGCCCGTCATCCCAACCTACGACCTGCAATATGACGGCAACAACCACAAGATAATGGCAGGAACTTTCGCCCGCTCCTTGATGACCTACTCCATGGATTCCATTTTGACTGCCACCGACATAAAGGCGCCTCAAAACATGGTCAATATCTCCATTTACCCCAACCCCACCACCGATTTCGTGAAGATAAGCATCCATCAATCCAATGCTGGCAATGCTACCCTCACCATCCTCAACAGCAAGGGTGAAACTATCAGCAAAACCACCATCGGAACACAGCAGGAAATCAACTTTCCCGCCAAAAACCTCGCCAACGGCCTGTATTTCGTCAAGATAGAAGGCCCCACCATGAGCGAAACCAAGCGTTTCGTGAAGCTCTAAACCACAGAAAATAATTTTCTTTTTCAGGAGCCTATGGCAGGTTCTCGTCCCATCTGCGTCCCGCTATCCGCTGTAGCCGCTGCATCTCCATTACCGATACAAAGCAGCGGGCTGCCGCTACTATCGG
>CAIWCG010000068.1 GCA_903911135.1 uncultured Bacteroidota bacterium | reverse complement strand
TATTAGGACATTCAGGTTCGCAAGCACCACAATTGATGCACTCTTCAGTTATTTTAATTGCCATGTTATTAAATATTTTATTAGTTTTACAACGGCGGCAAAATTAATAAATATTATTATGTTCACAATTACTGATAAAGAAATATTTTAATGGAAAAGGATAAAACAAAGGAAGTACTGCTTAAAACAGGCAGGTTTTTATATGAATTCATCAACGGAAGATTGTATGGCGACAGCTATAGCATCAGACTGCTTGAACTGATGGAGAGGGCGGCGGCTATAAATCCCTTCTTTACTTTAAATGAAATCACCAAGGCTTTGCGTGGAATGGCTTTTTGCCTTACGGAAACCGAAATTGACACGTGGCTTGCGAACTATGATGAGGGATTGTTCAAGGAAAAGACCCCGAAAAACATCGGCGTCATTATGGCGGGAAACATCCCTATGGTGGGGTGGCACGACATGATTTGCGTGTTGATGTCGGGCAATAGATTTATAGGCAAGCCTTCGTCGGAGGATGCAGGACTGACGCAGTTTTTTGCCGATTTGCTGATGGAAATTGAACCCGAGTTGAAAGACAGGATAGTATTTACTGAAAGGTTGAATGAGGTGGATGCCGTGATAGCTACCGGCAGCAACAATTCTGCGAGATTTTTCAATTATTATTTCGGCAAGAAACCCAATATCATCAGGAAAAACCGCAACTCGGTGGCCATCATCAATGGAGATGAAACTTTTGATGATTTCAATGAACTGGGCAAGGATATTTTTGATTATTTCGGGTTGGGATGCAGGAATGTTTCTAAAATGTATGTTCCACAAGGCTATGATTTCAACCTGTTTTTTGAGTCGATTCAAGGCTACAGCAAGATTATCGACCACCATAGATATGCCAACAATTATGATTATAACAGATCGATATTGTTGATGAAACTGTTGCCATTTCTTGATAACGGATTTTTGCTGGTGAGGGAAGACACCATCCTTTCATCGCCCATTTCGGTGCTGTTTTATGAGCGGTTTGAAAACATGGAACACTTGAATGAACTCATTAAAAATCAAAGAGAAAACATCCAGTGCATGGCATCGAAAGACGGTTATTTTCCGGGTAACGTAGCCTTTGGAATGACGCAATTCCCTCATCTTTGGGACTATGCCGATGGGGTGGATACTTTGAATTTTTTATTGACCTTATCAACTGAATAAAATAATAAACACATCGGTTAACCTGTTTCGGCATCATTAAAAGCAAAGAAACGGAACAGTCAATGAGGTTATTCATTGATAAAAAATGGGCAGCTGGTTGGGTAACGAGTAGTGTTGGTGAGGCAAATTCGGTCATTCTTTAATAAATGAACATTAAAAGCTGTTCCGATAATGCCACTGATGAACTAAGAAGTGCCATAACCAAAATCAAAAATGTAGTTGCTAAGTTAAGCAATGGCAAAATTGATGTTCAAGATGAAACTTCTTAACTAAGCAGCGGCATAACTGGCACCAGATATGGCGTTGCTAAACTAAGCAGCGGCATATCTGGCGCCAGTTATGCCTCTGATGACCTTAGTAATCAATGAGTTAAGTATTTTTTGACAAAATGTCAGTTGACGAGCTTGTTTTTCACAATGGTCTGCCAAATTTGTTTGGTAACCTGTTTTGTAATTAGCAATAATTTAAGCCAATTATAATTTAATACTGACCATATTGATGATAATTGCAACCTGGCTATTCTTCAAGACTATTTATTATCAATAAAAACAATTATAAGTTTTTACTAATTTTGTAATTCTAAAAATGAAAAATAACCTCCTTAACAAAATCGCGTTGATGCTGATCATTTTATTGATGATGAGCAAGGCAAATGCCCAGCCCCAAGGCGAATGGACCTGGATGCATGGCAGCAGTTCGGCCAATGCAGGTGGCAATTACGGAACCCAAGGTGTTTTTGCGCCAACCAACAATCCGCCTTGCCTGTATGAGGCTTGCGAATGGACCGATAAGTTGGGGAATTTTTGGCTCTTTGGTGGTAGCGGACGATATAGCAATCTTTGGAAGTTCGACCCCACCATCAATCAATATGCTTGGATGAAGGGGCCACAAATCGCCAATCAACCAGGTGTTTATGGTACGCAAGGCGTTGCCTCGATGACGAATAATCCTGGCGCAAGGGCCTACGGAATGGCTTCTTGGGTTGATACGGCAGGAGATTTTTGGATGTTTGGAGGCATAGGGTATGATGCCATCGGTAATCTTGGATTCTTGAACGATCTTTGGAAATATCAAGTATCTACCAATGAGTGGATTTGGATGAAAGGGCCTAACGCTGCTGATGACCCTGGAAGTTATGGAACCATGGGCGTTGAGGTGTTGTCAAATTGCCCTCCGAGCAGGGCGCAAACAAATGCCGCATGGACGGATAAGGACAATAATCTTTGGCTTTTTGGTGGAAATGGCAACTTCGGGAAGGAAGGTGACATGTGGAAATATAATCCTTTGACGAACAATTGGGTTTGGATGAAAGGGCCTAACATAGGCAATCAGCCACCCGTTTTCGGAACTCGTGGTGTGGCTGATCCGGCAAACAATCCCGGTGGCAGAGCCGTGCATGCCAAGTGGAAAGATGGCAAGGATGACCTGTGGTTTTTTGCCGGCAGTAATAATTTGAATTTTTGGGGAAACGATGTTTGGAAATTTAACATCGCTTCGAATAATTGGACATGGATAGGAGGAACTAATGTACCCAATGATTCCGTCTCCGTTGGGTCCAGATGTGCTGATTCCATTGGCAACATGCCGGCAGGAAGGGTGGAGAACAGGGCTTGCTGGACTTTGGGTTGCAATATCTTCGTGAGTTTTGGTGGAGCCTATTATAACAGCCTTTTCAATGACCTTTGGAGCTATGATTATATCGCCGACAAATGGACTTTCATGAAGGGCAGCTTTAATCCAAATGCAGCAGCCGTTTATGGAACCATTCAAGTTTCGAATGCGGCAAATGTGCCTGGAGCCAGAGTGGGATGCCTTGGGTGGAAGGACAACAGTGGCAATCTGTGGATGTTTGGTGGAATAACTACCGGCGTGATGAACGACATGTGGCGATTTGCTCCCGATACCACCTGTCCGCATGTTGGGTATAGTCTTGGAAATGTTACCAGTGCATTCGTTCCATCTGTCATAACGGGGTGTTCTCCCTTGACTGTAAACTTTACCAACACCAGCATCAACAGTGATAGATATTCTTGGAATTTTGGCGACACCACCTACAGCTCGTTGACCAATCCAAGCCATACTTTCATCAATCCGGGAACTTATACAGTTAAACTTATCTCCTATACTTCCTGTTTTGGCAATCCTGATTCTACAACCGTTACCATTGTTGTAAAACCATCAGCTCATGCCAGTTTTAATGCTGATTCCCTTGGCGGATGTCTTTCATTTTCATTGAATTTTCTCAATGCCAGCACTGCCGCATCCACTTATCTTTGGAGTTTCGGTGATGGCAATACCAGTACTGCCACCAATCCTGCTCATACTTACAATCTCTCCGGCATTTATTCCGTCACTTTGATTGCCTATGCAGCCAACGGTTGCAATGACACCTTGGTTAGACCAAACTATATAACAGTGGATACCTTTCCGGTGGTTACGAGTGTGTTTGTTGCCAACCCTGTTTCAGGATGCAGCCCATTGTCGGTCAATTTCACCAACAGTTCCATCAATGGAAGAAGCCATCTTTGGAATTTTGGTGATGGCAACCACGATACCGCCATCAATCCTGTCCATATCTACACCGATTCGGGAACCTACACCATCTCTCTTGTTTCCATCGACACCAACTTTTGCGGAATTGGAATTGACACGGCTACATTCAGCATTCACATCGATAAAACAGCTACGGCTGCCTTCAGCACTGCCAGCACTTATGGTTGTGTGCCATTTGCTGTTTCCTTCCTCAACAACAGTTCGAACGCCTCCACCTATTCCTGGAACTTTGGCGACACCCATACCAGCAGTTCATCCAATCCTTCCAACACTTACACCCTTGCCGGCATCGATACCGTTACGCTCATTGCTTATGGAGCCAATGGCTGCAACGATACCATCCAGAAAATCATCAGCGTCATCAATGCTCCTGTCGTTACCAGCGGTTTCTTTGCCGATACCATCATCGGTTGCAATCCGCTCAAGGTTACCTTTACAAACACTGGAGCCAATGGCACCAACTACCACTGGCTCTTTGGCGACAATGACACCAGCAGCACCAAAAACCCCATTCATACCTATACCGATTCAGGCAAGTTCACCGTAACGCTGGTGACCACGAACGACACTTCCGTATGCGGACTGATAACCGATACCACACGCATCACACAATATATCGACATACAGGATTCCGTCTTCATCAGCAGTCATTTTACCGTCAATCCCAGTGCAGGATGTTCGCCGCTAACGGTAACCTTCCTCAACCCCAATCCATACAACTGCGCCTACCTCTGGAACTTCGGAAACGGGTTTACCGACACAGCCAAAAACCCCATTTCGATGACCTATCTCAGCGGAAATTATCACGTGTCACTCACCGCAGCCTCCAATGCAAGATGCGCCAGCAAGCCATCCTTCAACGCCATCGACCTCATCGTGGATAGCTGTTACATCTTCATCCCGAACATCTTTTCGCCAAACAAAGACGGCTACAACGACCTCTTCACCATCCAGGCACCCGCCTTGAAACAGATGACGGTACAAATCTTCAACCGCTGGGGGCAAATCATCTACTCCTGGTCGGGCAACGAAGGCGGTTGGGACGGATACGGTGCCGCCGAAGGAACCTATTTCTTCACCATCACCGGCATAGACATCAACGACAAGGCCTATTCAAACAAAGGATTCATCACCCTCATCCGATAACCGCCCTTCTCATTTATAATTCATAATTCAACATTTATAATTCCAATAAGGAGCCTACGGTTCCTTCTCGTATCAAGGTGCGTCCCGCTATCCGCTGTAGCCGCTGCATCACCATTGCCGATGCCAAGCAGCGGGCTGAATTGCTAAAGATTGAGAATGTAACTAAAATTAAAAGCCCGAACAAAGTAATTTGTTCGGGCTTATTGGTGATATTGGCTAATCTGGTTTAGGCTTTAACCAGTTTAACTGTTTGTTTCAGTATTGGTTTTTCTGGGTCGAATGCTATGTCGGGCAGTACTTGAGTGACATAGGTTTTGCCTTCGATAGTGAGTGTCCAGTTGCCTTGTTCTTTTCCTTTGACAGTGACCAATCCTTTTTTGGTGCTGAATTGAGAGAATGTAACATCGCCTTTGGTGAAAGTCAATTTTATCTTGTTCAACAAAACATTTGTAGTAAGGTCGCGGAGGGTGAAGACTGCATTTACCAAACGGTTTCCGGTGGAATCTATTCCGAAAGCATTTTCGATGTCTTCGACGAAGGATTTGTGTGTAGCATGTTTTCCTTGAGCGAGATTTACGATTCCTGCTATGAGTTTGGCTTGGTCTTTAAATTCAGCCTTGAGGTCGTGTTTGGCAGTCTTTTTTACGGATCTTTTAGCTTTGGGTGTGGGAGCAATGGTTTCAAAAGCAGTTCTTTCTGTTTGGAGGTCTGTGATCATGAGCATGGTAACATCATAACCACCTGTAAAGAAGGCTGCGTTTGTAGGAAGGCTGGCTACATCAATCAGTTTTTTCCAACGTGTGAGGAGGGTTTTCTCGGATGCATAGGTTAATTGAGAGGCAGAAAAACTTACGGAGATACCTTGAACTTCGTCGTGCTGATCTTCAAAATATTTCATCATCGGGCGGCAGATGATGTATGCCTTTTCGCCGATGATGAGGCGTTTAGTTTTTTTTGCTGCT
>CAIWCG010000067.1 GCA_903911135.1 uncultured Bacteroidota bacterium | reverse complement strand
TGTATCATTAGTATAAAT
The DNA here is from genome assembly GCA_903911135.1 of uncultured Bacteroidota bacterium. Taxonomy (GTDB): domain Bacteria; phylum Bacteroidota; class Bacteroidia; order AKYH767-A; family JABDAW01; genus JABDAW01. The sequence goes on along the minus strand of CAIWCG010000067.1, from coordinate 9,685 downwards.
CGAAGATGTTCCTCTGACATTATAAGCAGCAGAATTTTCTGGATGAGCAGCAATAATTTTATTGCAAATATTAATTGCATTTATGTAATCCTTTTCTTTTGCATATTTAGTGGCATTTTCAATTGTATAAATATCATTTTTTTTCTTTTGCCTTAAATAAGCAAAATAACCTGAAATTAGTGCACAGATTACAATTAACAGAATTTGCTCTTTTTTAATTTTCCAATTCATGTTTAATTATTCTAATTATTAATGATTTTGCGTTGTATTGTCAGTTTCGGTTGGAGCACTATATGGAGTGAAAGCAGGAGGTGCAGACCCAGGTCCAATAACTTTTCTTGGTTCCATTTCATTAAATTTATTCGACATATTCTTGGATGATTGATTATTTGTAGGCGGAGGGGTATTTTTAACAGGTGTAGATGGTGAAACTGAATTATTTGCAGCATTTGAAGTAGTATTACTGGAAGCTACATTATTTACATCTAAGTCATCCTTTGTTTTGGATGCATACCCAAATAAACCTCCTGCAATTGGACCAGAAGGATCAGAATTTGTCCCTTCAGTTATTCCATCCATTATTTGAAGGGCATAATCAGTTGAAAATTTTTGTAAAGTTTTATTATTTGGTTTGTCTCCCCCCACTACCTTTAATCCATCTTTAATTGTTAAATCAATGCCAGCTTTTGGTATTGCTATTATTGCAGCTGTTTTAGCAATTTGTCTTAAACTAGCATTTGTTGCCGACCTTCCAATTGTAGATTCAGCTCCAACGACAGTTACAGCTCCTGCAATTCCTGATATAGTTGCATCAGCCCAATCTATACTCCTAAAAGCATCACCAAAGTCATTTCCATTATATAACATAGCTACACTAAATTGAACAGAAGCATCTATTACAAATGCAGCAGCTCCAGTTGCCCATTGCCACTCTTTTCCATCCAAATCAATTCCATCAATTGGTCTATTACTAACAAATTGATAAGGTGTTAATTCAGGATATTTCTTAAACAAAGGATCAATACTTAAAAATCTTCCTATCCTCGTATCCTGCATCCTCATCCCATAATCATAACTATCCCCAGCCCCCTTCACCTCATCATCCTTCTCCTTCCCATTAAACCCATATCTATAAGAAGTACTACTAAAATTCCTGCTATCGAGAGCCACGCCAAAAGGACTGTAATCAGTAGCACTTATCACCTCCGGCACCCAGTGGTCTATCCACATACCGCTGCCATAAGGGATTTTCCTGTCGGTAAAAGTAGCGAGGACATTGCCAAGATGGTTGCTGGCCTCATAGTGCTTGAAGCCGAGTTTACGCCCGAAATAATTCGGATTCGGTGGGGGTGGGTAGATCATTTCGATGGTGCTGTCGTCGGTCCCCAGGCGGGAGGAGCCGTACATGTCATGCTCTATTAACTGGTAGTATGCGCCATACCCGTCAAAATGCTGTTTGTACACTGCCATCTGTTTGCCGGTGGCATCACGCACATAATAGGTTGTTATCCATTTGTCGGGCACATTCAATGCCCCTGTACTGTGGTTTTTCGTCATCTCCAATTTGGTCACACGGTTTCCCATAGCGTCATAATCGAAATACAAGTCACTCTTTATGCTTCCCGTAGTTCGTGTTATCTTCTTTATCTTCCCGCTCACTGTCCAGTCTATATTTGCTATTTCCTCCTTCAAATCCTTATTCAGATTTCCAATTTTATCATATCCATAATTGTTGTTCGCTTCCACATCGGCCAAACCGGTATCATGAAAGGTACCCATATCATCAATGTCATCACTGAAAGCTCCCGATGCTACATGATCATTCACCGAATACAACCTGTTCTGAATCTTGTTCGTACCATCATTGTGATATCTGTAGGTCATGCTGTCTATTTGTGTGCCCGATTTATTATATCGGTCTTGAGTGGCGATGTTTCCATTCGCATCATACGAAAACCGGTTCCAGAAATACTTGTTATAGGTCATCGTTCCCCAAGTGTTGGTAGTCGAATTGATGTTTTGGTAAGCCTGCATCTCTATCAAACGGTTCAACTGGTCATATTTGTATGCCGTCCCTTGTGGTATGGCAGTGAATGTCGGGCTAGCCCCTGATGGCGTTGCAACTACTGGAATGGATGTCACCATATCGGTAATGTTTCCGTTCCACAAATTGTGCCGTGCCGCCAACAGCGAACTCCCCGTTCGGTTCGATAAGAAACTTGCTGATGAAGAAATTGGTAAGTAGTCATTAGTATAATATTCAAGAGAATAGCCGAAAGCATCATTTGCAAAATTACCATTTATTGAGGAAACAAATCCATTGCCATCTTGGCCCATGTCATTGCCCGGTTTTACCAAGTCGCTGTTCACCCCCTTTATCCATCCCTGCAAGGTATAGGCATAGTCAATTCCCTGCACCTGATTATCCCCCAATTCTATCCTTGCCAAGGGACCGTGTTTATAATAGAAGTATTTCGCATCATGATCCCAGATAACACTGTCCCTGCTGGTATAAACATCGGTTATCCTGTTGTCTGCATCATACTCATACCGATGATGAAACTGGTCCAGTTGTCCAGGCTGATAATCCACGGCATTCACATTGCCGCTAACCAAATCATAACGGTAGTCAATCCTCTTATAAACCTGTGATGGGGTAACCCAATGTACATGCGGATTCTCCTGTATAAGCGTATTGACATTTCCATGTATATCATAAGTGTAATGGGTGGCATGGTCATAAACAGTGGAATCGGAAGAATATTTATCGGCATAGGTAACTGAAGCCACCCGCTTTCGAAGATTATTCTGATTCATTATGCTTGTTGGTAATATCCGCTGGTTGTCATAGTATGTTCTGGTTATCTGACCTTTTGTAGAATAACTTTCAGCATTGACCCATGCATTCAGTGAATCATCATTGATTACATTAGGATTGTAGAAATTGTTTACAAAAGTTCCAAATATTCTTGGAAAACCAATATAATCACTTGAGTCAGTGCAATTTTCCGTTTTTTCACCAACTTCCTTAATTCTTCCAAGAACATCATAAAGCGTATAACTGTATCGCTTTCTTGTCGCATTGTATTGCTTCGTATTTTGTGAAATTACCATCCTTCCCAAGCGGTCATACCAAAAATAGGTTGAATAAAGAAGGCTTTCATCATGAATGTTCCGTGCATATGGATGAGCATATGAAGGATTATATGTTTCAGAACTCCATTGCCCTCCAATGAATCCGTCATAATGAGAGGTAAGGCATACAACGGTTACATTAAGAGTATTTGTAGTTGTCAGCGTTATACCATCAGCGTCAACGGTTCCTCCTTCAGAAATCCATTGCACATGATCAGGGTGTGATGAAGGATCAGAATAATCCCAAACATTTGCACTATTGGAACATTTGTATAATCTTCCTCCCCCGCTGACTCCGGGTATATTTCCTCCCACATATCCTGTCCTATCATCCCAGAAATGCACTGAATTTAAAACCGTCGTACTTGGAATACCTAAATTTTGACTTTGAAATGGAGTGCCATAAGCCTTATTGTAGGTATATATTTTTGGGTCGGTAGGATTGCTTGATTTTCCAACGGCAACAAAGGTATTATTGTTAAAAACGTGAATTCCCAAGAAATCGAAACTGCCAGGACTGATAATCCCTGTCATTACTGGATGACCAACATGATTATAATTGCTGGCATTGATATCCAAGGTCCAAAAGAGGCTGGTCCCACCTAAAATGTAACCAATGCGATTGTTTCCAAAAGCGATTGCGTTTATAGATGTGTTACCATAGGTATAGCTGGAAAGATAATCAACTACTCTTTTGCTGTTTATATGAAGCAACGTAGAGCCTTCACCGACTATGTAGGCAGAATCAGGGTGAGTCACCCATATACGGTTCAATCGCGGAGAATAATATGGTGCATAATAGGAAAATGAATGTGTAAATACCTTTTGCGTGATGATGTTCCATGTAACCCCACCATTTCCTGTGTGTCGGATTGTTCCGAGATCACCGATGGCATACCCATTTAAATTGTCCAAGAAATTCACATCTCTCAAGTGTGGGGTGAAAACATCCTTTATTTTTGTACCGGAAATATTTGTCGATGAGGATACGTAATAGCTGTAAATTGCAGATTTATCACCAACTGTAAAGATATAGTCAGCATCATTCATATCTATTCCATGAAAATCAACATTGCTTGGATGAGGATTTCCATATCCATAATCAAAGGATGTTACCGAAGGATCAATATTCTTTATATATAACAAGGTTCCTGCGGCTCCAGCTATATAGGCATGCTGTGACATATTAATCTTTATGTCATACAAGTTACTATGAGTCGAATTGTTAAGATTTACCGGATACATGTCCAAAACGTTATAATAGTCAAGATCAAATTCCCATAAGCTACCTTTGTTTCCAGCCACCAACCCGTAACTTTGACCATATGAAATGTACGGCTCGACAGGGTCGACACAGAAAGAATTCAGGTTGACTGCCGTTTGTGAAATTAGCTGTGTCCAATTAGTGCCGTCCAAAGAATGCAACATGGTGCCTTGGTCGCCAACCGCCACCATGGTCCCAAGGTCGGTTTCTTCAATATCACGCAACGGCAAAGGAGAGACATTCGAGGAACTGTCTTGCCATACAGGAGTTGTGGTATAAGTGCCTATTGTCGCAGTAAATACATCTCCGGAATTATTCGAGGCATTTATACCAACAGCAACAATTGTTGTCGGATCGGTAGGAGGTATCGTAACGGAGTTGATCATATCATGGGTATTTGTAGGAAAGGAACCCGTGTTTGTTGCTGAACCGGTACTGCTCATTGTTGTCAGATCAAAATATCCCAGATACATATTCATTTGCCCCACATCCTCATATCCCGCCTTTTCTTTTTTAAGATCAATCAAAACAAAACATTTCAATATCCGATGATAAAAAACCAAATCAACATAGTAATGCGTATTGCCTAATGTAATCCGGTATTGCCTCCCGATAAAAGCAAAGCCCTTGCCCATTTCCAATAAAAAATGTTGCAAGTTTTCAATCAATCGCTTTTCTAATTCCGTTTCGCTGATGTGATAAGGTTCGGGAATTTTCAAGAACTCAAAAACATAAGGGTCTTTTAATAAATCTTCAGGCTTTTCAATCAAATGCCCTTCATTCGCCAGCTTCAAGATACCTTCCTTGTCTTGCGATGATGCCAACCGCAGAAACAAAGATGATTTCTTTTGTCGTTTGAGTTCTCTTACATTCCAGTTTTCACGCTGACATTGTACTTCATAAAACTGTCTTTCCAAGTCATTATCTATTGGAATCAATTCGCAAAAGTGCGACCAAGACAGGCTTTTGAATTTTCCAGACAGCGTCTGGAATTTTGGGTATTTAATAAAAAACTGCCTCATCAAATACACGTTGCTCATACTAAAACCCTTGCCATGAACTTCAGACAAGTCTTTAGCCAAATTTTTCAGCAACGCCTTCCCGTATTCTGCTTTTAGTTTTCCGTCTTGCTCGAATTCTACAATATATTGCCCTATTTGCCAATAGGTCTCCAACATGCTTACATTAACGGCATTTACAGCCTTTGCCCGTCCCTGAATGTAAGTTTCAGAGATTTGATTTACTAACTTTTCGTAGCCCTTTGGTTGATTGATTAGTTCCATTCGTAATTCATTTGTTTAAGATGAGCATTTACTTTTTCCTCCATCTTTTCCACATCCGTATTCAGTTGCGACAAAGTAAATTCATACCGCTCCGCCAATTCCTTAATCCGTTGCGTAAGTCGCTGACTGATCCTGTCCATTTCACCCTTCACAGTTTGTTCGAGTGTCACCATCCATTTATCATCCACCACCAAAACCTTAATCTCCGCTTCAGTAAGTGTTTTGTATTTCGCAACTACCTTGGGATCAAGAGCCTTCTCCGCTTCTTTAATTCCCTTTTTTGCTTCTGATTCCAATTCTCCAAGAGCAAGAAATTTCTCCATTACTTTTAATTCATCCGCATCATCCTTTCTCTTTTTAATTTCTTTGATTCGAGCCGAAACATTTGCCTTGTTCACCTTGTCAAAGTCCGCAAAGTAGCCTTCATCACCGCTATTTTCCTCAACAAGTTCCTCAATCTCCCTGCTGATATTTTCAAGCTTGATTTGTAATTCTTCAATTGCCTTCTTTTCACCCGCAAAGTAGCGATTAATCACCAAAGATTTTGGCACCAAATCACAATCCATAATTCCCTTTTTTCCCTCCACTGGCGCAAGTTCAACCTTCCAACCATCCACAGCAATCAAATACATATCATCCTGCATAGTCTCTGCCCAATACTCCATCAAATGCTGATAAATGTCGTACTTATCTATCAAATTGGTTTTAATAAAAGCAGATAAAATATCTTCTGAAATGGCATGAATAATTTCCTTTGGCTTCGCTCCAATCTTCAAACTTTTTAGGACAGTAGAATTTTTACTTTTCCATGTAGCAAAAGTTGCTTCCATAGTCTTGGAATATTTTGTAAATTCAGGATGTGAAAATATACAACTCTTTATTTCTTCATGTCCAATATTCAAAACACTATAATCCTTTCTTTTACTATCACTAAAAAGAGATTTCTTTAGAGTAGGATAAACATCCCAATAGTTTTGCAATTCTTCAATATCATGATTCGGAATGCCACCTTTCAGATGCGCCTCAATGTCTTGTATATCCTCGATTTCCTGACTATCAATATACCTTGGAATATTTAGATTAAACTCATTCTTTTCAATCTCCGAAACACTAACCATTCTTGAAAATTTTGGAAGCTCAATTTGTTTATTAAATACATCAACTATCTTATGCAAGTCTTGCGCCCGCAGACGGTTTTTGTTCCCATCTTTCATAAATCCCTTACTTGCATCAATCATAAAAATACCCTTTCTGTTATCGGCATTTTCCTTATCAATAACAATAATACAAGCAGGTATTCCTGTGCCATAAAACAAGTTTGCGGGTAATCCAATTATTCCTTTTATGTACCCCCTTTTGATAATGTTCTTTCTTATTTCAGCTTCTGCATTTCCCCGAAAAAGAACACCATGAGGAAGAATACAAGCACCCTTTCCAGTCGTCTTTAATGAACGAATAATATGAAGAAGAAAAGCATAATCACCATTCTTTGTAGGAGGCACACCAAAGTTCACAAACCTTTCAAATGGGTCATTCAATGGATCAACTCCATTACTCCAAGACTTAAAAGAGAACGGAGGATTAGCAACAACATAATCAAAAGTTTTTAGTTCCTCACCATCCTTAAAAAGTGGCGTGGATAGTGTGTTTTCCCTGACAATAAGAGCAGTTGCGTTATCATGTAAAATCATGTTCATACGAGCAAGTCCCGCAGTAGCATTGTCCATTTCCTGTCCAAATAACCTTACATTCTGATCAGTTTCATCAGCCACTTTCAACAACAAAGAACCCGAACCACAAGTTGGGTCATAAACAGTCGGAGTTTTATTTGTTGTTTGCCCGATACCAATAACCCGAGCAAGGATTCTACTAACTTCAGACGGTGTATAAAATTGCCCCTTACTCTTACCACTTTCACTGGCAAAGAGCTTCATTAAGTATTCGTAAGCATCTCCAAGAATGTCATCCCCTTCTGCACGATTCTTACTAAAGTCAAGAGCGGGGTTCTCAAAAATCCCAATCAAGTTTGATAACTTCTTAACCATGTCAGGACCGCTCCCCAACTTCTCTGCATTATTGAAATCCGGCATCTCCGAAAGTTTGTTGGCTTCTGCAATCGGAGCAATAATTTTCTTATTAATATCATCTCCAATTGTAGCCTTACCCTTCAATGCAACCATGTCTCTAAAACTTGAACCTTCAGGAATTGTTATCGGAGCAAAAGGAACATCGGCATACTTGTCAGAGATATATTTTATGAATAGCAAAACAAGCACATAATCCTTGTACTGCGAGGCATCCATGCCTCCCCTAAGTTCGTCACAACTCTTCCAAATAGAGCTATATAATTGAGATTTTTTTATTGCCATATACGTTTAATACTATAACACATTTTCCGATTTTAAAATATTTGGCAAAATTAGTAAAACTTTTTAGGACTAAATAGACAACAAAAAATATGTTAAGTATTTATTAATATTTTCTTTAAGGTACAATATATAACCTTTTTCCTAGTTACTACGTTGAAAGATGCAAAAAATATAGTGTCATGAAAGATTTGGAATTCTTTTCATTTTTTGTTAAAGCGGGTATAACATTTTATTAAAGTGTTTTTATTAGTTTTGCACCATGAATTTTTTTAAGAAAACTCTTGATACTTTAACAAAAATCAATAAATCAAAGGTAGAACCTATTGATAATGAAGTAGAACCTATTGAGAATAGGGATTTAGAAAAAGGTGCAAAATTCTTTTTTTGGGCACTTGCAGTTGTTGTTTTATTATCAAGACTTTTAATTATTCCGTTTATTAATCTATTAATTAAAAGTCAATATGTTACTGGCAATACACTTCATGCTGCAACTACAACAATACGATTTGTTGAAATTTGTTCAGAAATTGCAATTCATGCTTTGCCATTATTGTTGATTTTCATTTATATAAAACCTTTAACAGAATGGATCGACAAGAAAAGAGAGCGAAGTTTTATTTCAGAATATAAAAATCATATCGACCCACTCATAAAGATAATACCTGTAATAAATAAGCTTGATAAGTTTCCTGAAATTTATCAATTTAACAATTCGTATAATGATATTGATTGGGGAACTCTAATAAAAAATGTTGACTCTGTAGAGTTTTGCATGATTTATAGTGGGACTGATTGGGAGCAAAGGAATATAGAATTATTTAAGGAATTTCTTCATAGAAACGGGACAACTTTAAAGGTGTATCTGCCTAATCCCATTAGTATATCAAATCAATTTTTCAATCAATTGAAATTAAATACTGATATTGCAAAAAAGACAATTGAGACTGCTATATTCTTTAGAAGTTTAAATTATGGACATTCGGAACTTAAAGTTCATGTCTCTTTTGTGAATTCCGGATTTAATTATATGTTTGCGGTCTTGAAAAAAAAAGAAGAAGTGTTATTCCTAATGTCCCCCTACCAAAATTATACTAATACTAACAAATCACCTGCTATTATACTAAAAGGAAATAAAATGGAAGTACTACAATCATTTATTAATGCTGAGGTAAAATTTATTCAGAAGGATGCCGAAAAGCATACAAAAGAAGTCTCAAGTCTTGAAAAAGATAGAATAATTACTTGGGATACAAAAAACAATAGAGTTTTCATCAGTACAGGGCTTTCTTGTACAGCACCTTGCAAGTTTTGTTATATAGACAAAATCGTTGATCGTGATAAAGAAAAATTAAATTTTAATTTTTCTGAATTAGTCGCTGAAAGTATAATTTGTGATGATAGATTTAATATTGGTAAAGATGGCACCAGAATTATGATAGGTGCTTTTACTGACCCATTTTCTAATTCAACTCACAGAGAAATTACAATTGATATTATAAGAAAATTAGGTATTTTTGACAACTATTTTCATATTTCTACTAGATTTGGTATTGGCCAAAAATATTTAAATAATTGGTTTGCCAAGATAGATAAAAAATATAATATTTTATTAAATTATTCCTTATCTTCATTAG
>CAIWCG010000066.1 GCA_903911135.1 uncultured Bacteroidota bacterium | reverse complement strand
GGGGGCTGGTGGGGGGGGAGGTGAAGGTGAATCCATTATTTCTTGGGCTCATCCATTAATAGGCAATGGAGGTAATGGAGGTAATGGAGGGTATATTAGTTCCATTATTAATGTTATACCAGGAAATCAGTATGCAATTAATATCGGTTCTGGAGGCATTGCAAATTTAAGTGGAATTGATGGTCAACAAACTGGACAACTATTTTGTGGATTACAAGGTGGAGATGGTGGTACAAGTTCATTCGGGGGGATTTTATTTGCAAATGGTGGCTTTGGTGGTACTGGTGGATGCGCACAAATAAATAATCCTCAAATACAGCAAGACGGAGCGAATGGGAATAACGGTAATGTAATTAATTTCCCTCCATTTCAAATACCTTTAACAAGAAGTTACTTGCCAAATAATTATTTTCAATCGCCCCCTAATTGTTGTTCATTAGGTGGAATAGGTGCAACTGGGACTCAAACTTCAATATCTGCAACCCAAGGAGAAGATGGCTTTTGTGTCATATCGTTTTACTAAATAATAAAGAATAATGAGTTATAAAAAATACAATAATCTAAGTTCGACAACTCTCTTTAATTTTACAAATACTTTTGAAAGATTAAAAGAGAACTTAATTTCTGGGATATATTGTGGTGATATTTACGAGAAACTTCCTCCATTTAGTAGACAACCTTCTGGTTATATAGTACCAATGGTATCATTTTGCGATATCCCCTTAGGTTCAATGAAAGAACATCTTGATTCTTATGGGGATTATGCAATTGGTATTAGTCGTGAGTATGCTAGAACTTATAATATAAATCCAGTATGGTATATTCATAAGGATAATCCAATAATCAAGAAAATGTTTAAATCAGAAAACAAAAAAGAACTTTCAGATAATCCAATATTGCCATTTCTTAAAGAATTTTTTGGTAAGCATAAATATGTGAATGAAACAATAAAGCAGAAAAAGTTTTATGATGAGAAAGAATGGCGTTTTATACCCCAAGATGAAAAATATAATGCTATTTTTAAAATAGGTAATCACGATGAAGGAATAAAATTTGCTAATAACAAAAAACGTAAGCGAGAAACAAGAATGGCACTTGATTTTGACAAAATTTCTTATATAATAGTAAGTACATCAGTGGAAAAAGAAAACCTCTTTCCTGTATTAAAGAAGATAGCAAACAAAAAGAAAATTAAATATGAGAAATTAGTTTCATTAATCTTAACTTCTAGTCAAATAAGAAGGGATTTTTAGAAACAAGTAATTTTGGATTTGTATTTTTTGGTTGAATTGGTTGATATTAATGATTTCTAGCAGCCAAATCATTTGTTAATAAATGAAAAAACTATCCCCGTTCCAAACACCAGATGGTCTGGATGTTCCGAAATCTGATATCGTATTGGCTGGTCAAGATTTTTAATATAGTCCCCAGAGTTTAGGATTTCCAATCTCATAAGTAAATAAAAAAGCGGTGCTTGTGGTGCCGCTTTTTTTGTTTTAAGGGGTTGCCACCGTCTGAACGCGAGTTCAATAAAAGGATGTTATTTTTTTAAGTATTTTCGACTCCTCTGGAGTCGTGGGATTGATGGGTGTGGATTGTTTGCTATTAATATTTGACCCCGATGGGGTTTAGGAGGTGATGGGTGTGGATTGTTTGCTATTAATATTAGACCCCTATTGGGTTTAGGATTTTGAGTGGATTTGGTTTCTATTAATATTTCACGACTTAAAGGGGTTAAGGATTAGGAAAGAAAGCAACCTGTCAGGAGCTGAAACGCACCTTACAGGATGCTTTCGGGTGGAAAAACTGCCGTTTTTGGAGAAAAATATTGGGTCAAAAAAGGGTCGTTTTTTGGTTTTTGTATCTTATTGCCTATCAATGACTTATGCAAATTTTTCAGTTTGGCGAAAAACGCAATGTTTTTGCATGTTGACGGAGTGTTTTTGCGAGTTGAGGGAGTGAGTAGGCGTGTGGGCTGAATGGTTTTGCATGTTGAGGGAATAAGTAAGCGTGTAGGTTGAATGGTTTTGCGGGTGGACTGAATGGTTTTGGGTGTTGAGGGAATGGGTAGGCGAGTGCATTGAATGTATTTGCGGTTCGGCGGAGTGTTTTTGGAGGTTGAGGGAATGTTTTTGCAATAAGGTGGAATGGTTTCGCGAAGTGTTTGAATGTTTTACCAATATGATAGCATTCCGCTTTGGCGGTGGTGCAATAACCAACTGATTGGCACCTTTTATAGTGATGACTCATGAAATAAAGGCTTTAAATCAAGGGGCGATTTTGATGAATTAAGGGTAATATGTTCTTTGGAGACTCCGAAAACAAAATTGCTTCCAAAAGCTAACAACATTTCCTATCGATTTTCTATTTTTACCACCGCTAAAAACAAATGAGCGACGAAAACGAAAATATATCCTCTACCAGCCCAACCGCTGGAAAGAAAAAAGGGAAAAAGAAGAATAGGTTTTACCTGTATTTTTGGCTTGTCTTCTTGTTTCCAATAATTCTTTTCGGAACCTACATCTCTCTCGTTTCAGCTGGCGTTTTCGGAAAGCTCCCTTCTTTTGAAGAACTGGAAAACCCCAAAAGCAATTTGGCATCGGAGGTTTATTCCTCCGATTTGGTCGTTATCGGAAAATATTATTTTCAAAACCGTTCCAACATCCATTACTATGAATTGTCGCCCAACGTCATCAATGCCTTGAAGGCTACCGAAGACATCCGCTTCGAAGAACATTCGGGGGTAGATTTGAAAGGCTTGTTTCGAGTCTTATTCAGAACTATTCTCTTGCATGAAAAAGAGTCTGGTGGTGGCAGTACCATAACCCAACAGTTGGCAAAAAATTTATTCCCAAGAGAAGAACACATGTCCAAATTCCGTACCGTAAACCGCAAGGTAATGGAGTGGATCATTGCAGTGAGACTCGAGAAAAATTATACCAAAGAAGAAATATTGGCGATGTATTTAAATACCGTTGAATTCGGTAGCAATGCATTCGGAATAAAATCTGCTGCGAAAACATTTTATGGTAAAGGCCCTGATTCGCTAAGGGTAGAGGAGGCGGCAATGTTAGTAGGAATGTTGAAAGCTCCTACGCAATATAACCCAATGCGCAATCCAAAAAGTGCTTTAGGAAGAAGAAATGTGGTTCTTGGGCAAATGTATAAATATGATTTATTGAACCGACATTCCCATGATTCATTGCGTGCCATTCCGATTAATAAAACGTTAAAATATCTTGCTGATGATCAGAATGCAGGCATGGCACCATACTTTCGTGAATTTCTGAGAGGGGAGCTAAACCGCTGGTGTCATTCTCATTTGAAAGCCGATGGCACACCTTATAATTTGTATCGGGATGGCTTAAAAATTTATACCACCATAAACTCGAAAATGCAGCGATATGCAGAGGAAGCAGTTGATGAGCATTTTCCAGATTTGCAGAATAAATTCTATGCGCATTGGAAAGGCAGGGACCCTTGGGGACCATTTAAAGAGGTACTTGCGTCTGCGATGAAGCGTTCGGACCGATATCACGATTTAAAAGCGGGGGGAGCTTCTGAAGATTCAATAAAAAGAGTTTTCAACACAAAGATTCCAATGACCATATTTTCTTGGAAAGGAGAACGCGATACGAATATGTCCCCAATGGACTCTATTAAATATTACAAGTATTTCCTCCAAACAGGTTTCATGTCAATGGAACCTCAAACAGGTTTTATAAGGGCTTGGGTTGGAGGAATAAACTATCAGCATTTCAAATATGACCATGTTAGGGATGGAAAAAGGCAAGTAGGTTCAACGTTCAAGCCATTTATCTATACCTTGGCTATGCAAGAAGGATATTCGCCTTGCTTTAAGGTGCCAAATGTTCGAGTAAATTTCAAAATGCCAGAAGGACAGCCAGATTGGTCCCCACAAAATGCAGATGGAAAATATGGTGGCATGCTTACATTAACGGCAGCATTGGCGAATTCCGTTAACTGTGTTTCTGCCTATCTAATGAAGCAGTTTGGCCCCCAGGCAGTTGTGAATATGGCTCATAATATGGGTATTGCAAGTGAGATAGATACAGTTCCTGCAATATGTCTTGGTACTCCCGATTTGTCAGTGTTTGAAATGATTGGTGCTTATGGGGCATTTGCAAATAAAGGCGTTTGGACAGAACCGATATATTACACAAGAATTGAAGACAAAAATGGTATTATTTTGGAGGAGAAGATTCCAAAAAGACGCGAGGCCATTAGCGAAGAAACGGCTTATTTGATGCTCAACTTGATGGAAGGTGTAACTGTTATTGGTACCGGTGCTGCGCTGCGACATCCTCCATATAATATACCATACAGTGTTAAGATTGCTGGAAAAACTGGTACAACACAGAATAATTCTGATGGATGGTTTATGGGTATCACACCAGAATTGGTTTCAGGTTGTTGGGTTGGTTGTGAGGATAGAAGTGTTCACTTCAGGTCATTGGAATTGGGGCAAGGCGCTGTTGTGGCTTTACCGATTTGGGGGCTATATATGAAAAAGGTTTATGGCGATAAATCATTGCATGTCTCTCAAAAGGATTTCACAAAACCTGAAAATAAATTAAGCGTTGAAATTGACTGTAGCAAATACAAAAACCCCAATGAAGGGAATAATTTTAATAGTGATGTTGATAGATAAATTTTATAAATATGATAAACAAAACAGTAAAAAATGCAGAATTAGCAATTAATGGGATTCAAGATGGAATGACTTTGATGCTTGGAGGTTTTGGCTTATGTGGAATTCCGGAAAATTGCATCGATGAGTTAGTTAAAGCTGGTATAAAAGGTTTAACTTGCATTTCAAACAATGCAGGAGTTGATGATTTTGGATTAGGATTGTTATTGAAGAACCATCAAATCAAGAAAATGATTTCTTCCTATGTTGGAGAAAACGAAGAATTTGAAAGACAACTTTTAAGTGGCGAATTGGAAGTCGATTTAATTCCGCAAGGTACTCTAGCAGAAAGATTAAGAGCAGGTGGGGCAGGAATCCCCGCTTTCTTTACTCCTGCTGGTTATGGAACTGAAATTCAACAAGGCAAGGAAGTACGAGAATTTAATGGGAAAATGTATCTTTTAGAATCATGGTTAAAAGCTGATTATGCCATAGTTAAAGCATGGAAAGGTGACGCGTTAGGTAATTTGATTTATAGAGAAACGGCAAGGAATTTCAACCCAATGATGGCTATGGCAGGAAAGATTACAATTGCCGAAGTGGAAGAATTGGTGCCTGTCGGTTCACTTGACCCTGACCAAATACATACCCCTGGAATATTCATTCAACGAATCTTTCAGGGTGTAAATTATGAAAAAAGAATAGAGCAAAAAACGGTCAGAAAAAGAGTTTAATAAACATTTACGATAGAAACATGTTAGATAAAAATGGAATCGCGAAACGAATCGCGAAAGAAATAAAAGATGGATATTATGTAAACCTTGGAATCGGCATACCAACTTTGGTAGCCAATTACATTCCTGAACATATTAACGTCATACTTCAATCTGAAAACGGATTGCTTGGAATGGGGCCATTTCCCTATGAAGATGAAGTGGATGCTGATTTGATAAATGCAGGAAAGCAGACAATAACGACTCTTCCGGGCTCATCCTTTTTTGATTCGGCAATGAGTTTTGCCATGATTCGAGGAGAACATGTTGATTTGACAATACTAGGCGCAATGGAAGTTAGTGAGGAAGGTGATATTGCAAATTGGAAAATTCCTGGAAAACTTATTAAAGGTATGGGTGGAGCCATGGACTTGGTCGCATCTGCAAAACATATTATTGTAGCAATGCAACATGTAAATAAATCTGGAGAATCAAAGCTATTGCCCAAATGCGACTTGCCATTGACTGGTGTTAAATGCGTAAAAAAAATTGTAACCGAACTCGCAGTAATAGATATCACACCTGATGGATTTAAATTAATAGAAAGGGCTCCCGGGGTTTCTGTTGAACATATTATCGCTTCTACGAAAGGTAGGTTGATAGTTGACGGAGATATCCCTGAAATGCAACTAGACTAATGGAGATTTCATCACCCTAATATCAACTCATTGATGCTATTTTCTATCGAGCCCAAAAAGAAAATTACCAATTGGATTTTATTGTTTTCTGGGTTTTTGATTTTTGCCTATTCGATTTTTCGGGCGTTATTTATTCCATTTACTTTCGATGAAAGTTATTCTTATTTGGAATATGTTCGCAAGGGAATATTCCTACTTGCTCATTACAATACTCCTGATGCAAACAATCATTTGCTGAACACATGGTTAATGGAATTGAGTTCCTATTTCTTTGGTCCTTCTGTCTTTAGCTTAAGGCTACCAAATCTTTTTGCACATACCATTTTCATTTTCTTTTCAGCAAAACTATGCTCTAAACTTCCATCCACTATCTTAATTATATGTTCGTTCTTGATAATAAATCTCAATCCATTCCTGCTCGACTTCTTTTCATTGGCAAGAGGGTATGGATTGTCATTAGGATTGCTGATGCCTAGTCTTTATTATTCTTACAAATACATTAAAGAAGGTGGTCGAAATATAAATGCTTTCATTGCCGGGATTTTCGCTGCCATCGCCACAGTTGCATATTTCTCTTTCATCAATTATTTATTGATTATAACATTTATTTTTTGCTGTCTAACCATTTTTGATAAATCCATCCGTAAAGAGGGAAGTGGTCTTGCAAATACGTTTCAGAAAATGAAAAGATTCCTTCTGATTTTATCTCCTCTTATGGTTCTGTTTTTGGTTATTCCCGTGCTGCTTGATTTAAGAAACGCCCATGCTTTAAGCTTTGGTGGAAGCCATGGTTTCTGGAAAGACTCTGTAGTATCCTTAATCAAGGAATGCCTTTATCATAAATACAAATTCTTAAAACTTACACCATTAATTGAGGCGTTTGTTGCAAGTGTATTGATTCTGGCAATTTATCTTATCATCAAACAAATAAATAGGAAACAATTGGAATGGTGGCATTCATTTTTTGTATTTATTCTTGTCTTGATTTCAATGTGTTTTATTGCCAATTTTATTCAAATGGTATCCTTTGGAATCCTTTATCCTGTAGGAAGATATGCATTGATATATTTTCCTCTCTTCGTTTTATTGATGAGCTTTATGGCATCAGAAATTGAAGGCAAATTCAGAAAATTGTACTTGGGAATTATTATTTCATTTACTATTTTTTTCATTTCCAATTTCGCGTTTTCTGCTAACTTTTATAGAACAAGCAACTGGAATCTGGAAGCCGATATTCCTGACATGATAAATTATGTAAAGCATAATAAAAAACCAATTTTGGCGGCAGAGAACAACATTTCCATCGGTGTTGAAATGCAATATTTGCCCGACATCAATTTCTATCGAGACATCCATCGTCTTGATTGGCTGAACGTGGCTCGGATAGAGAATTCCTACCATCCATTGCACGATTATTTTTATCTTGAAAAAAGCGATCTTTATAAATTGAAAAACATTCCCTATCAAATCGAGATGGAGTTTCAAGGAACCAATACGATTTTGGTTTCCAATCAATCGAAATGGAAACCTACAGAAATATTTTCTCAAAAATTAGACTTCGAAAACAATGATTCGCTCCACCTTAAAAACAGCTATACCGACGAACTTTCGTTTGAAGGAAATTATTCATCGATAACCGATACCACAAACAAATATTCCGATATCATCACATACAAAATAAACGATTCGTTGCATCAATATAAGAACGCATTACTGATCATAAGGGCGATGGTTTATGCCAAGGATTTAAGGACAGATGTATCGTTGACAAATACCATTGAAACCAAGGGGGAAATTTATTCATGGCAATCGATGAACACGAAAGATGTAGTTAAGGAAATAAATAAATGGACGCCCATATATTTAAAAGAAATCGTTCCCGCTGGTATCAAGAAGGATGATATTATAAAATGTTTCTTCTTCAATACTGGCGTTTATCCGCTGTATATCGATGATTTCGAGGTCAGGATTATCGGTTATGAACATTAAGTTTTCATTGCTCTCGTTTCACCCTTTCATTTGTCATTGCGAAATAGAGATTGCAATACAAGCATTCCTTATAAATTGATAATGAAAATTGTTAGTGTGGTAGCGAAATATGCTAGCGAGATACCAAAATATGCTAGCGAGACACCGTAATATGCTAGCGCAACACCGAAATATGCTAATGTGACACCGAATAATGCTAATGTGACACCGAATAATGCTAACACAACACCAGAATATGCTATCGCAACACCGAAATATGCTAATCCGACAGCATATTTTGTTATCCATTTTAATTAAAATACCCTAAACTCCGCTTTCATTTCCTATATTTGCATATAATAATACCAAAATTCATGTTAAAATTTAACGTTCAGAAGCTATTGAAAAACAAAGGAGTAATCAATCCGACCATGTATTTGCAAAAAGCTGGATTGGCAAGTGGAACTGCAACAAAATACAAGAATTCTGAGCTTCGAAACATGAGATTGGATCACTTGGAAAAGCTTTGTGAAATCATGAACTGCACCCCAAACGAATTGCTGGAATGGATACCGAATAGCGAGCAATTAAAAAATAAAAATCATCCATTAATGCCTTTGCTGAAACGGAAAGAAAACATGACGCTCGCCTCCGAAGGCATATCGTACCTTGCGTTAAATGATTTGGAAAAAGTGGTTAAGTTCATCGATGAACTCAAGAAGCCAAAGCCTAATGTGGATTAAGATTTTTTTGATCATTCATTAAAACTGATTTGTTTTATTTAAATGAAAAAGGAGGATAAGATAACGGATATCGTTTTGTTGTTGATTGTCTTGGTAATTTTTTCTTATACCTCAGCCAAAGCTTATCTCATTTCCTTTACCTGGGATGAAAGTCATTCGTATTTGGAGTATGTAAGGAAGGATTTTTGGCTGTTCAACGGATACAATACCATGTCGGCTAATAACCATTTACTGAACACCTGGTTGATGAAGATTTGTTTGCTGTTTGGGATCCATCTTGAATTTGTTTTACGATTGCCGAACCTCCTGGCCCATCTTCTTTTTTTATTGTTTTCTGCAAAATTGGTTCGTAATTTATCCTCACCCATTCTGATTGTTTGCGGTTATCTCATTCTGAATCTCAACCCATTCGTTCTCGACTTCTTTTCCATTGCCAGAGGCTATGGATTGGCCATGGGCCTGATGATGGTTAGCATCTATTATTCCTATTTTTTCATAACGACAAACAATTCTTTAACTGCAGCATTCCTTTCCGTTTTGTTTTCAGGATTTGCAGTTCTTGCAAGCTCTATCATGTTGAATTATTTCATCATCCTTCCGTTTCTATTTTTCCTCGCCATCATCATCCGAGCAAAGAAAATATTATTTAAAGAATTGCTGATAATTCCAAGTCCACTTTTGCTTCTTATTTTTCTCTTGCCCATTATCAATAATGAAAAAATGGCAGGTGCATTATTCTATGGTGGCAAGATTGGGTTTTGGTGGGATACTGCCTATTCCCTTATCACCGAATCAGTTTATGAACACCCATCATTAATGCATTTACGCAATGGAATTCAGATATTTGTCATAATAATATTTGTCGTCACCTTTGTAATTATTATTAAGGATTTAAGGCGCAATAAAAAACTAATGCCCTATTCCTTTTTGTTATTTGTTTTGATGACCATTTACCTTTGTTATCTAGCAAATCTAATACAACATTTAGCTATGGACATCCCTTTTCCTCTGCAGCGAACGGCAATTTACTATATCGTTTTATTTTGTGTGATGCTGCTATTTCTTTTTGATGAATTGGTGAACAACTATGGTCGAATTCCTAAAATAATATTTCTAGCCTTGACTGTATTTTTTCTTATGAATTTTCCTATGAATGCCAATTTGAAAAGCGTTCTCCAGTGGAATGATGAAGCCGACACAAAAAACATGATCAACTATCTCATTGAAAACAAAAAAGAAATGCCTTTAGAAAAAAATACCCTTAACGTAGGCATGACATTGCCATTCATGACTGATTTTGATTTCTATCGTAACTTTTATCATCTTACTTGGCTAAATTGCAACAGCAAATACCAAATGTTCCATCCGTTGAATGATTATTATTATATCAAAACAAATGAGATGAAATCCTTGCCTAACATTAAATATAAGGTGCTTAAGGAATTTCCTGAAACAAATTCTGTTCTGATTTCCAATGAAGAGAAATGGAAAACAAAACTTATTTACTACAATAAATTAACGTTTGAAAAAAATGATTCTTCGGCACATTCAAATAGAATTTCAACTGAATTTTCTTTTAATGGAAACTTTTCAACGTTTTCTAGTCCTACATCTGAGTTTAGCGACGGTATTACCTATTCCGTAAATGATTCTCTTTTGAAAAATAAGAATTCAATGGTCATTGTTAAAGCCATGGTTTATGTTGAAACCTTAAAAGCGGATGCAAACTTGGTCTTGTCTTTTGAAGATAAAAATACTTCATATTACTATCAGCCATTAAGTATTTTAGACTACCTCGTTAAAGCAAAAGAATGGACACCTGTCTATCTTCAATGTATTGTTCCGGGAGAAATAAAAATGAATGACATAATAAAATGTTATTTTTGGAACGTTGGAAAATACCCGGTTTATATAGATGATATGGAATTTAGGATAGTGGCTTATGAAAAATAATATTTTATAATTTTGTATTGATGAACAAAATCGATTTGTCCATAATAATTCCCATTTATAACGAAGAAAAGAATATTTCCGTCGTTTACAATCGTTTAATACAAGTTGTTGAGCATCTTGCCATCCCTTATGAACTGATCTTTATTAATGATGGCAGCGTGGATAATTCTCTTGAGTTTATAAAGGATTTGACAAACCAGAATAAAAATGTAAAATTTATTGATTTAAGCAGAAATTTTGGGCATCAGGTAGCGGTCTCTGCTGGCTTGGATATTTCTAAAGGTGAGGCAACGGTTATTATCGATGCCGATCTTCAAGACCCTCCAGAATTGATTATCGACCTGTACAACAAAATGAAAGAGGGCTATAACGTAGTTTATGCCCGAAGGAAAATACGTAAAGGGGAATCTTTCATGAAGAAAATAACGGCTAAAGTCTTTTACAGAATCATGGATAAGATTACATCAATTCCTATTCCCCGTGATACTGGCGACTTCAGGATTATTGACAGAAAGATTATCAACACATTAAAAAGAATGCCCGAGCAACAGAAATATTTAAGAGGACAAATAGCTTGGGTTGGATTTAAACAAACATTTGTAGAATATGACCGCGACGTGCGGTATGCAGGAAAAACTGGATACACCTATTCCAAAATGCTCCAATTTGCTTTTGATGGAATCACTTCCTTCTCCAACTTTCCACTTAAATTCGCATCGATAACTGGTTTTGTCGTATCCGGAATTTCATTTATTCTCATTTTGTTTGCATTGTATGAAAAACTTGTTTTACATAACACCGTTCGTGGATGGACATCACTTATGCTGGTGGTTTTGTTCATTGGTGGCATACAATTATTGTCCATCGGGATTATCGGGGAATATATCGGAAGAATAAGTGCCAACATTCGCAACAGACCGCTTTACATCATTAACGAGAGTAATATTGAAGAAATAAAAAATAAAAATACCGAACAATAGTATATGAAAGTTTTATCGATAATTATCCCTGCTTATAACGAAGCAAAAACCATTCACCTGATACTCGACAAAGTAATAGAGACAAAGTTGAATTTTGATATTCAAAAGGAAATCATCATCGTAAATGATTGCTCAAAAGACAATACCCAAGAGGTTTTGGAGGAATACATCGCCAAGAACAACATTAAAAACATTCGACTGCATAAACATGAAATAAATCAAGGCAAGGGTGCTGCCATTCACAACGGAATAAAGCTGGCAACCGGTGATTATCTTATTGTTCAAGATGCCGACCTGGAATATGACCCAAACGAATATAACATCCTATTGAAACCTATCATCGATGGCTTTGCCGACGTGGTGTATGGTTCGCGGTTTATGGGTGGAAAGCCTCATCGCATTTTGTTTTTCTGGCATACGATAGGCAACAAATTCCTCACCTTGTTATCAAACATGTTCACCAACCTGAACCTTACTGACATGGAGACCTGCTACAAAGTTTTCCGATCAGAAATAATTAAAGGCATCAAGCTGAAAGAAAATCGTTTTGGTTTTGAGCCGGAGATTACCGCCAAGATTTCGCGTTATCCCAATGTCAGGATATATGAAGTGGGCATTTCCTACTACGGCCGAACTTATGAAGAGGGAAAAAAGATTGGTTGGAGAGACGGTTTCAGGGCTATATTCTGTATCCTGAAATATAATATTTTCGACAAGAAGATCAATTAAAAAGCAGTATTGTTATTGGGCGTTTCTGTGGCCAGTGATATCGATGGCTATACCGTCCAATCGTGTCATTTTACCATATTCATCTAAAGTTGGAGTCATGCGCAGCTCTACCCATCTTATTGATGAATCTGCATGTTTTATCCGATAGGCAATAACCACATTCTGGCCTTTATTCAATTCGGGATATATTTCATCAATCTTGCCTTTGTCATCATCAAGAATTACCTCAAACCAAAAATTCGGGTTGTTCAAAAAGTATTCATCGGCATAGCCATAAATATTCTTGTTTCCTGGCGAAACATACAGCATTTTATTGTTGGCGATGTCGGCGCCCCAAAATGCAATGTCGAGCGTATTGAATATATGTTTTACCTGAAGCAAGGTGTTTTCAAGGTGTTTTTCAAGATTTTTCTTTTCTGTTAAATTTCTGATGAAGCCCTGTGAACCCATATGTTTTCCCTCCTTAATTAATGGTATTATCGTGCCTTCTATCGTTACCAAATCATTGTTTTTTGCAATCATCACCCCGGTAAAATGATCAATGGTTTCTCCTCTTTTTAATCTTTCGGCTCTTTCCTTGTGGCCAATTTTTGTTTCATGGGTGACGATATCCGCCAATTTCAACTTTTTCAATTCCTCTTCCGAAAAATGCAGATTCTCATAAAAGGCCTTGTTTACAAATTGGAATTCGCCATTGGGCGACAAAGTGGTTATCATCTCTTTGGTGTTGTCCAAGATGGCCTTATATCTTAACTCGCCTTCCTTTATCTGCCTTATTGACTGTATTATTTCGGATATATCGGCATGTGCCAAAACAATTTTTGAATCATCGTTGGCAAAAGTTGTTACGCGTAATACAGACCACTTGTCCTCTCTGTTCATGTAGTAGGGATATTTCAACTCAAAGGTTTTTTGTTCTTTTTTCAAAACCGAATTGATGCCATCCATCGCCTGCTGGGCATAGGTGTTTCCATTGGCTGCCATGGCGGCATGGACAGCAAGCCTGTTTTCGCCAATGCCTACCCTTTTCAAGGTCATGTGTTCGTCATCCATGGCCCTTTTCCAAGCATCATTAATGGCGATGATGATGCCATTTGCATCCATTACGCCAATATGAGTGGCGGTGGAAGAGAGGATGCCTCTCCACATGGCTTCGCTATCCTTGAGCTGCTGTTCCATTTTTTTCTTTTCGGTAATGTCCTTTATGGCCCTAATCAGCACACGGCCGTTTTCGGTTTCGATGCCGTTCATGGAAATATCGCAAATGAATTCCTCGCCTCCCTTCTTTCTGCCTACATAATCTCTTACCACACGAATCATGGATAGAGTGTTGGGGTTGGAAAAATATTCCTCTTTGGGTATGGTGTCGTTAGGAATAGATTTTTCAGGCAGTATTTTGTTAACATTTACCGTCAAGAGTTCATGGTTGGCATAACCGAATAAAATGTTTGCCTGGTGGTTAGCATATACTATTTCGCCGTTTGCATGGCAGGCTACGATGGCATCGGGCATGGCCTCCAAGATATTTTTTAAGAATTTTTGGCTTAAGGAATCGTTTTTTCTGGACATTGTTTATTGATAGGAGGCTTGATTGTTTATGCAAAGTTAAACAAAATATTTTAATAATTAATACATGCCATCATTAATAATGACAATTAAAAGATTTTTGTCTTAGGCATTTGCTTGGCCAGCACCTATCGTACGCAGTTTATCCATAGCGGCCACACTGCGGTGTTTATGCGGCTTTTGGAGCCGCATCATAAAAATCGATTGGAAAAGAAAAATGTCGTTGCATATACCATTTGGAACGTCGGGAATGCCGAGTGGAACGTCAGGAATGCCATGTGGAACGTCAGGAATGCCGAGTGGAACGTCAGGAATGCCGTGTGGCACGTCAGGAATGCCGTGTGGCACGTCAGGAATGCCATGTGGCACGTCAGGAATGCCATGTGGAACGTCAGGAATGCCATGTGGAACGTCAGGAATGCCGTGTGGCACGTCAGGAATGCCGTGTGGCACGTCAGGAATGCCATTCCGGACGCCTCAACTAATAATAATGACGCTGATTATGAGCATCATTGATAATTATTTGTCATTAATGGCATCAAAGAACTATTTTTAATTGTAATTTTACGCCTTAATAAATAAATATATAAAAAAATGCGAAAAAATTCCTGGTGGCATGAAAAAGAAGGCGACCAGAAAACATGGTTCAGCAACTGGAAGACGAAATCGGCGGGGTACGCTACGATTTTTACAGTTGATGAACTCGCGCAAATTGTCAAAGACGAACTGACTTTCAGAGAGTTGGTGGATTATGGCGTTTCGCTAAAGGCGTACAGCAAAAAATATTTTGCCTTCAAGAGTAACATGATCAACTCTAAAAGTCAGACTATTGAAGTGGCCATTGCGGCTGCTCCCACTCCTCCTGTCCTTCCGGCAGGTGCTCTTTCTGGTATCTTGACGAGGAATTTCAACCTCGCCGCTTCAGTAAAAACCCGTGTCGGTTATACTGAAGATATCGGCAAAGATCTGTTGATTATCGGCACCGATCCTGTACCTGTAGATTGGGCACATCATGTGTCAAACGTAAACGCCGAGGCTCTGTACGGAGGCGTTGATGTCAGTTATGAGAAAGGTCTTACAGATGGATTTTCCATTCATAGAAAAATTGCAGGCGAGTTGGTTTTTACCACCATTGCCACCATCAATCATTCTCCATATTTGGATGCAAGCCTGGTAGGTCATGCCGGTTTGCCGCTGAAAATCGAGTATTTTACCATGGCCATTATAAACGACCATGAAGTTGGCTTGCCGTCTCCCACCAAGACTGTAACCTTTACCGGGCCGACAGTTTAAGAGAATTATAGCTGAAATAAAAAAGCCGCAGTAAATCGTTATTGCGGCTTTTTTATTTTTTTGAGCCACCCAGGGGACTTGAACCCCCGACCTGCTGATTACGAATCAGCTGCTCTACCAACTGAGCTAAGATGGCTTGGTTTGAGGATGCAAATTTCAACAATGGTTTGAATATTTGCAAGGGTGATTGTCACATTTTTACATTTGATTGCGGCTTTTTCTAAGTATCAAGGTTATTATCAAGGTAGGTATCATGCCCATCAAAGGAGTGCCTACCAGCCCAGAAAACAGTTGTGCGCTAAGTGCTTGCCCAGCTTTGAACTGTTCGATGATGGCTGCAATTTCTTCCGGCTTTTTACCCGCTTCGGTGAGCAATTTGTTTTCATAAGCCATTGCCACATTGATGAATTCAGGGTTGATGTACTTATTATATATAAGCATGAAAACAGTGGTGATGATACCTGTGATGAAGGTAATGAGGATTCCGGTTTTCATGCCATCCTTTAACTCTAGCCAACCCTCTTGGGCTTTTTTTCTTTGGATGATGCCTATGGAAATAAAGGTTATTGGAATAAGCATTCCGAAATAATTGATGATGCGCGAATCGCCTATCTTGTCGGAATGATATCCCAATAGATATTGTACGAAGACAAATGCACATACGGCCAATCCGCTGCTGATTCCATAAATCAAATCCCTGTTTTTTTTCATTTTTAATCGCTTGTTTAGCCGGTCGAAATTAGACAAAAAAGAAAATATGGCTTGCAAAAACAACAAATCTACGAAGTACTCCGTATTAATTGTTAATTTTGCCGAAGAAGATTATTACCAATGAAATACTCGAGCATTTTTATTTTTTTTATACTGTCCTTGACTGTTTTCGGTCAAGGAAAAATTTATCTTTTCAATGGCAATCAAATATCGGTAGATTCCATCGGCATCAAAGACATAGACAATAATTTTCATTACACCAAGCCCGGTAGCCACTCGCTGCATAAGATAAAAGCCGAGAAAATATTTTCCATAGAAAACAAGGACGGAAAAGAAGAAGTGCTCTTTAAGCCGGATACTGCCAATGGTGATTTTCCCATTCCTCAAATGAAATCCTACCTCATCGGAGTTCATGATTCCAGAGAAACCTACCAAGCCCCAAATGCCACCTTTGGAGGCGTTTTAGTTGGAACGGCAAGTGGATTCTTGGGCATCATATATGGTCCGGTACCAGTGGCCTTATACGCAGCCATCGTATCGGTAAGATATCCAACTGTTGCCAACCAGCCCATTGTAAATACCGCCATGGTAAATGATGAATATTATCAATATGGCTATCAGATCTATGCCAAAAGAAAGAAGCTGAAGAACGCCGCAATTAGCGGTGGAATAAGCCTGATAACTTCATTTATCATTTTAAAGAAATACAATCAACAAATAGATTCGGGTTGGCTGAAATTCCGTCATAATATCTTTGGCAAGTAACAAACCAAAGCCATGTTAAAGGCGCTTCGCTCTTTTTTTGATTACCTTATTTTTGGGAACTGGTTCATTTCATTCGGCGCCGTTTCTTTGACTCTTCAAACTTATTTGATGTTGAACAAACCTATGAAAATAGATGCCTTGCTGTGCCTTATATTTTTCTCAACTCTTTTTGAATATAACCTACATCGGTTTCTATCATTAAGGAAAACCTCTTCCAGTCTTCAGCCAAATAAATTCTCTTGGGCAAAAGAACATTACAACCTATTTATTCTCACATTGGCCTTTTCGGTAATTGGGTTCCTCGCCTCGGCTTTGTTCATCAAATTCGACATCGTTCTTATCTTAACACCTCTTGGCTTGATCGCCATCGCCTATTCTTTTCCTTTGATAAAAAGCAAAAACTCAAGAATCAGGTTAAGAGAACTTTCTGCATTTAAGATATTGTTTGTAGCTTTTGTTTGGGGAATCGCCACTGTCATTATTCCCGTATTAAACGATGGCCTTTCTATTTTTAGCACCGATGTGCTTTATATGACTTTAAGAAGAATTCTTTTCGTGTTTGCCATCACTATTCCATTTGATATCCGTGATAGAGACACCGATTTGGAGGAAGGATTAAAAACGATTCCCATCATTCTTGGCGAACGCAATTCAAAGCTTTTAGCTTTCTTCTTGTTGATGCTGTTTTCCTTGTTGATATTCCTGCAATACAACAATCGTTTTGGTCATCAATGCGGTCAAGACGATTTTTCCATTCCATTATATTTCTCTGTGATGATAACCACTTTTCTTGTTTTTAAGTCAACCGAAAGCAATGGGAAATATTTCCATTATTTCTGGGTAGATGGAATGATGATCCTGCAATTTGTGCTTATTGTTATATATAATTCATTTATTTTGCACACCAATTAAATATATAAAGATGACCTACCAGAACACCCTTGAGCTTGCAAAGAACTTAGATTTAAATGATCCTTTAAAACAATACAGAAGCAGTTTTTTATTCCCTCAACATGATGGAAATGATGTTCTATATTTCTGTGGAAACTCTTTAGGGTTACAACCTAAATCGGTTCGTGATCATATCAATATGGAACTGGATGATTGGGCAAAACATGGTGTAGAAGGCCACTTCCAGGCTACTAATCCTTGGTTTTCCTATCACGAAAATTTCTTGGAACCATTGTCTAAATTGGTTGGAGCCATGTCCTCTGAAGTAGGTTTAATGAATTCACTCACCACCAATCTTCATTTGTTGATGGTATCCTTTTATCGTCCAACAAAGGAACGTTTTAAAATCATCTGTGAAGACGATTGTTTTCCTTCCGACTCGTATGTTTTGGCATCGCAAATAAAATATCATGGATATGATCCTAATGACGCTTTGATACGCTTGAAACCGAGAGTTGGTGAATATTGTTTGCGAACCGAGGACATCATCAATGAAATAAAAAAGCATGGCAATTCTTTGGCTTTGGTGATGATGGGTGGTGTTAATTATTATACCGGTCAAGTCTTTGACATGAAAACCATTGCCCGGGTTTCACATGAAACAGGTGCCATGTGTGGTTTCGATTTGGCGCATGCCGTTGGAAATATCGGTTTAGAATTACATGAATGGAATGTTGATTTTGCCTGTTGGTGCACCTATAAATATCTAAACTCTGGCCCTGGTGGCGTTTCTGGTTATTTTGTTCATGACAGACATGGAAACAATCCTGATCTTCCTCGTTTTGTCGGGTGGTGGGGTAATGATCCAGCTACGAGATTCAAGATGGGAAAGGAATTTGTTCCTGCTTATGGTGCTGGCGGTTGGCAATTGAGCAATGCCCCCGTTTTAGCTATGGCTGCCCATAAAGCTTCTTTGGAAATATTTGAAGAAGCTGGCTTGGAAAACCTTATCATTAAATCTAAAAATCTTACTGGTTATCTAGAATTCATCATTGAAACCATCAATCAAAGCCTAAATAAAACCCAAAACTCCATTACCGTCATTACGCCAAAAGAACAAAGTGAAAGAGGATGTCAGTTATCATTGATATTTGAAAAAAATGGCCGTTCCATTCATCATGAACTTACCAAAAACGGCATCATTGCCGATTGGCGAGAGCCAAATGTTATTCGTTTGGCACCTGCTCCTTTATATAATACCTACGAAGATGTCTATCGTTTTGGGGAGATTTTATCATCCATTATAGTAGGCTCCTAGGTATATTTAGCTTGTATTACCATTTTTAAGCATCTTATTCTCTTAAAATTTTGGCTTGTATGCATACAAGCGAGCTTTGTATGTGTGTTTTGATGCTTTGTATACATACAAGCGTGCCTTGTATGCATGTTTTGATGCTTTGTACATGTACAAGCGTCCTTTGTATGCGTGTTTTGATTAATTTATATATTTCTAAACAATCACTGTTCATATCTACATCACTTCTTGTTGAAAACATTGTAAAGATTTTTCTTGTTTATAATAATTTAATGTCCAAACAACACTGAATTTAAACAGCCAAATTTTTGACCTGGCTTTTTACTTGCCATCTGTTAACATCTTATCAACAATTAAACCTTTGATAGGAAGCGGAATCTTTCAACAAAGCCAACCATTAAGAGTTGTTGAAAACTCAAAAAAGTACCTGTTTTACAAGTAGTTTAATTTTTTTTGATGTT
>CAIWCG010000065.1 GCA_903911135.1 uncultured Bacteroidota bacterium | reverse complement strand
GTGGGTTGCTCCTCAGCATTGACCAATTCCGCTTCATCCATGCCAGGCAAAAGTAAACCTATTTTAGGATTAATTATAATGTGTAAATTAAAGTCAGGATTTTACCTGACAGAGTGTCAACTTATTTTAGGACGATACAAGGTATTCAACCTTACAGGACGGCGAGAAAAAGGCCGACCTGTCAGGATATTTACCCAATCTGTGCCGCCTTTTGTTAAAATCTCTTAGCTACTATTCCTTGATGAACTTACCTCTTATGGCTGCACCCACTCCTGGGGTGAGGCTATAAAAATAAATGCCGCTACTCCAATTAGAAACAGCTACCTGTGTTTCATTGGCTCTTATGTTTTCTTTATAGACTACTCTGCCAAAAATATCAGTGATAAGTAGTGTTTCATTTTGAGTAAAAGATGATAAACGAAAAGTGATGTTATTACTGGAAGGATTGGGGTAAACCTTAATTGAATTATAAGAATAACTTATATCGGAAATGCCTGTATTCATATTTATCTTTCTTATGCGGCTATTACCTGCGTCTGCAATATAAACATTACCTGATGTATCCAATGCAACACCTGCTGCTGCCAAATTTGCATTTATTGCAAGAATATTATCGCCGTTATAACTAATCGCTCCCGTTCCAGCAATTGTACTAATCATACCGGTGCTGGCAATGATTTTACGAGCTCTATAACTCCCTTCATCTCCAAAGTAAATATTACCATCAACATCAATAAATAAGCCTGAGGCATTATAAATATTTGTAGTAAGTGCATTACCATCACCATTATAAGTACTAGCTACTGTACCAGCAATTGTATAAATAAGACCATTGCTTATATCAATTTTACGAATACGGGTAGTTTGATCAGATATATAAACATTCCCATATTTATCAACAGCAATTCCAATAGGGGTGCTAATTTTTGCGGTATCGAAAGCAATGCTATCACCATTATAACCATTGATACCAGTTCCAACAATTGTACTTATTAATCCTGTAGCAACAGTAACTTTACGTATACGACTACTTAATTGATCCGCAATATAAACATTACCTGAAGTATCTAAGGCAATAGCACAAGGAGACATTAATTGAGCAGTATCAGCGGCAATGCCATCGCCATTGTATCCAGAAATTCCTGTTCCAGCAATAGTACTTATGATTCCTGTACTTACTGTTATTTTACGGATACGTTTATTTCCAATGTCAGCAATATAAATATTACCCAAAGCATCCAATTTTATATCATGGGGACTATGTAACTTGGCTGATGTAGCTAAAATTCCATCCCCGTTATAACCTGCAGAATCAGTTCCGGCAACTGTACTTATCAAACCAGTACTTACTGTAACTTTACGTATTCTACTATTTAGTAAATCAACGATGTAAATATTTCCCTGGGCATCGAGTGTTATATTTTGAGGAGAGTGTAATTCAGCATTGATGGCAAGAATGCCATCTCCATTATAGCCTGCAAAGCCATTACCTGCAATAGTAGTAATTGTTTGCGCCTTCATGGTTATTCCTGCAAGGCATATCAGGATTAAGATTGTAATTTTAGTTTTCATTGTGTTTAAGTTTTTGATTAGGGATTTTTATTTATTTCAAGCTACAAAATTAGATAACTGGAATGAGAAAAACAAGTTTTTTGGGTAATTATTTTTCTTGATGCCTATATATATAGTATGTTTTAGAGGTAGTTTTCAAGTGGGTGGGTGATGAAATTTTTGTGTTTTATATACCGTTCGGATTCACTGTAGCCATGAAAATAAGTTTTTATAGGTTCAGAAGTTTCTGAAGGGATGGGAAAACTCCTTTTTAGTTTGTGGGGGGTGGAATTTATGGGGTTTTAAGGGGAAAATAGTGACT
>CAIWCG010000064.1 GCA_903911135.1 uncultured Bacteroidota bacterium | reverse complement strand
TATCATTAAATGAATTAAATAAAAGACTCCATTACTTAAGTGTGCCTAATTTTTCTTACGACACCATAATAGACATCTATGTAGATTTATTAGCATATTTAATAGAAAAAAATAATCAAATTAATACAGACCCAGTTTATAATTAAAAAACATGAATAAACCACTTTTTATAGTAATAGAAGGCATAGACGGTTCAGGTTCAAGTACCCAAACTAAAATGTTATATGAAGCATTAACTAATCTTAATCATAAAGTTAAACTAACTCACGAACCTTCTGATGGACCTATAGGTGTAATGATCAGGCAAATATTTAAAGGTAGAATAAAAGTATGTAAAGACCCGCATTTATTTGATTTACAGATGGGATATCTGTTTGCAGCAGACAGACATGATCATTTACATAACGAAACAGATGGCGTTATTAAGTTGTTAAATGACGGTAATACTGTCATAAGTAGTAGATATTACTTTTCATCATTAGCTTACCATCAACACCGACATGCATACCGAAGGCTACCGTTCAACAGGCATAGCATGGGATGGAAAGGACGATTACAATTCACCCATAGGCCGTGGTGTATATATCTATCGTATGAAAGTTCGACGACCGGATGGCGACATAGCCAGCAAAGTCGATAAGCTGGTCATTCTGCATTAAATACCCCCCATTCGTTCTTCAATTCCCGTTTTTTAACGCTTGCCTGTTAAAAAGTTTTATTTGTATTTTCAATAAGTATTTCCTAATATTGCAGTACTATTTTTAAAACAAACTCATACGATATGAAGACCTACCTCCAATGCCCAAACTGCCACCAGAGAGGCGATGCTACGGTTTATCAATGCTCTGCCTGTGGAAAATTCATGTGCTACTACAACGGCTTTTTAGGAATCGGTTCCTATGGCTGCTATGTAGGCAACAACTGCGTCCATTGCGGAGCCAAAAGACGATTGGATGGCAAACGTAACATCCTTAAAGTAGGCGAAGTGGACTCATGGACTCGTGCCGACGAATAAGTTTTCTTGCCTTCCCGTTTATTATTCTCAAAACTTGGATTAGAATAATGCTTTTATGAGTGCACCGAAACGGATGCAATTATAGAAGCAATTATATTTGGGACTGAGCTTTGGAATTTCATATAATTATTATAAACCAGTCATAACTTTGATCTATTTTGATTTTATAATAATTCAACCCGATCTAATTTAAAGTAGTGAGGAACTTTCTTGGCTTTATATACTTTAATGTTTTTTTTCTTAGAATAACAAATAATCTCCTTTTCATCCTCTGGAGAAGTATTAAGTCCAATAATTACTTCAGCAATACAATCATCAGGAACATATATTCTTCTTTCAACATTTAGAAATGGATTGGTTGGTGATTCTGGTTCTTCAGGATTCAATGTTTCAAATGCCCTAATTAATCGATATTCACATTCATATTCCCAATGATATGCTTTATGAAATATTTGCAAATAGGCAGTGGAAATGTCTGTTATTTTTAATGGGTCAATATCTGGAAATCTATCATCTGGATAATATTTTACAACATCACCATGAAGATATAATTTATATTCATCTAATTTCTCTTTATTTAAACCAATACAATACCCAGTATGATTATTAGTATAATGTGACCACATCAATGTAATATTCCAGGAACAACTTAATGAAAGAATACCCAAAAATATATCTTGCTCGTCAAAATACATATTATCGAATAGTATTTGATTATCTTTTAAATTATCAATAAGCCCCTTTTCTATAGCTGTTATTTCATTAGGTTTTGCCCCATTTTTAAAAAGAAAATCTTTTGTATGTTTCATGAAATAATCTACATATTGTTTTTCCTTTTCAGATGTATTAAGCAAATCTAAGTTTTGAGTAATTCTACAATCAAATGGGTCGTTTAAGTCTTTTGGCGAACTAAAATATAGTTCATTCTTTCTAAGAACATTTTTATGATATTCATCAAACCAATTTCTATATTTATAGAGAATCATAACTAATTAATTACATTCGATAATATAAGTAAAATTCTTTACTGCTTTTACCTTCTCTGGTAATGACTTCAATGACAATGAATTTACAGTATTTAATTTTGGTGTAGTGGGTAATGATTCAATTAAGTTTTTAAGATACGTAGTTTTTATAGCATAAGAAACATTCTCTGCATCTAAATGTTTTGCATTAATAATTCCTATGAGATTCCCATTGTCGTCAAACATAGGACCTCCACTATTTCCTGGTTGAACTGGTGCTGTAATTTGGTAAGTTGTAATATCTCCTTTGAATCCTGATTTAGAACTTATAATACCATTTGTAAGTTTTATTTCATCTCCCATTGTTGCTCTTAAAGGATAACCTAATACGAAAACCGAACTACCAACATCTGAAACGGAACCACTAATCACATAAGGTATTTGCCCTAATGACGTGAAGTTAGGGTCATCAATTTGCAGCAAAGTTAAATCATTATTCCTATCGTCTAAAAGGATTTTTGCATGATATGATTTTTCAAAATCATTGTTGACACCTTTAATCTTAATATTAGTTGCTCCATTTATTACATGATGATTAGTAACAATAATACCATTTGAAGAAACAGCAAAACCAGTTCCAGAACTTGGGATTAATTTTTCAATTGCAGATTTGTAATCATTCACATTGGGAAAGATTTTCATCAAATGAAATTCATGAGTAAATTTTTGCACTCGTTTACTAATTTTATCATCCATTGTTGATTCTGTGGTATAATCAAGCTTAGTTCCATTTATTAATTTCATTACTGTATTTGATTCATCGAAATATTTTGAATCATTTGCTTTCAATAAATATTCATCATTTGATGATGTTAGATAAATTTCTTTATTTACTCCACACAAAATAAAATGGTCTCCTGATTTAACAATAGTAAATTGACAACTACTAGTTGATGGATCAAGTTCCAATACGCTCTTACCTTCATAATTACTACTATGAGATTTTGATAACATTGTTCCACTCCAAATTCCCTCAATTGGATCAAGGGTTTTAATATTATTTTTGAAATATTCTTTGATTTCATAATCTGATCCAAGACATTGACAATATCCTTGTGCAGCAAGTGATATTACCAAAAATGATAATAATAATTTTTTCATAATGCTAATATTTTATTTGACTGCAAATCTACCATAATATCCCATATTCCTCCTTTTCCACCCCTCTTAGCTTGAAATCCCCCAAATAACTCTCATTTCACCGAAACGAGATAGCATTTTACGATAACGAGGTAGCATTTTATGATTACGAGATAGCATATTACGACCACGAGATAGCATATTACCGAAACGAGGTAGCATATTACGACCACGAGGTGGCATATTACGACAACGAGGTGGCATATTACGACAACGAGGTGGCATATTACGACCACGAGGTGGCATATTACGACCACGAGGTGGCATATTACGACCACGAGATGGCATATTACGACCACGAGGTGGTATATTATGACAATGAGATAAGCTCATAAACCATTTCAACTTACTCTTTTTGAATCCATGTTTGCTCTTTCTTCTCTCGTTTTAAATTTTTTTAATCCCAAATATTCTCATTTCAAGCTTCAACCTTGTTCAAGTTAAATTCACTAAAAAAATACCTGCTTTTAACCTGATTTTTTTCTTAAGAGCCAAAATAATTCACAAATTTATTCATTAAAAACTTGTTTCCGATAATATTTCGTTTCTTTGCATCAATAAAAAAACAAATAAAAAATAAAAATTATGGACATTTCAGACATTGATCAACAGAAAAAAAAGGAATATGATGCAATGAAAAAGTTCCTCGACGACAATCATATTGTCATCGATGCAGGCTACAAACCCATGCGTAACTTCCGTACCGAATTTCTCCTAAATCATACTTATTTTACCGAAAATTTCAATGGTGCTACGGTCAATACCAAGCCTTTAACCGCTCAAAAAACCTCCGACAAACACAGTATGGCAAATATCTTTGGCCCTCTCGCCGAAACTGGTTTTGCCTTCGCAGGAGAAACCGCAGATGTAACCCTCAAGGGGCAAATGAACTGGACTAAAGCATCCATTTTTAGTTCCACAGATGCAAACGCAGCTTCCATCTGTCAAAATATCTATGCCGACCTCAAAGCCCTTCTCCCTAATACCCTCCTCGAAATGGATTACCTTGTCACCCTGCTTGTTTTGAATGCCGATTTGGTTTATAAAACCGATTTCGAAAACAGTGCCACCACTGCCGATAATGCAATAATAGCCAAAAGTGTCTGTCTCCATAACATTTCAGATACAGCTATTCCAAAGATGGAAGAAATTCTTGTCAGCATGGATAAAGTGGTCTCTCACATGTCCCAAGATTTCCAAGATAAGTTCAAGCTTTTATACACGGTCGATACCTCCTCCGGTGTTCGTCACGATCACCTCCTGGGTAAGGTTTTCGATTCCGTTACAAGCATCGGAATTGCCGGTGTCCAGATAAAATTGGTCGAACATCCCGAACATGTCACCACCACCGATCTCCTTTTCGATTATGAATTGTCAAGTTTCCCAAATGGCACATGGCAGTTCGAAGTCTCCAAAGTCGGTTACCATACTATAACTATTACCCTAACCGTAGGCAAAGGCAAAACCGTCCACCACGATTTTATGCTCGTCCCAGTCTAAGAAATCATAACCTGCCATAAAAGCAAAAGCCCTCGAATGAAGATTCATTCGAGGGCTTTTGTTTTTTTTAATAAGATGGTTGGTTATCCTCTTAGCATCATCACCACTCCGGTGATGAGGATGTTCAGGATGGCTAAGGGTATCAATATCCGCCATCCCAATTTCATCAGCTGGTCGTATCGGAAACGTGGCACTGTCCACCGTATCCACATGAAGAAAAAGATGAAAGCGAAGATTTTGCAGAAGAAAATGGCTACTCCCAAAAGGGTGACGATGTTTGGCGATAATCCCAAGCTGTGGATGAACGGAAAGTTGTAGCCACCGAAATAAAGTGATGCCATAACCGCCGATGAAACGAACATGTTGATGTATTCGGAGAAGAGATAAAACCCGAGTTTCATGCTGCTGTATTCGGTGTGATATCCGCCAACGAGTTCGGTTTCGCATTCAGGCAAATCGAAAGGGGTTCTGTTGGTTTCGGCAAAAGCGCAGATGAGGAAGATGAGGAACGAAAGCGGTTGGACAAAGACATACCAATGTGCGCCAGGCTGTTGTTCTACAATGGTTTTGATGCTCACCGAACCGGAAACCATGATGAGGGAAATCATGGCCAATCCCATTCCTATTTCATAACTTATCAATTGTGATGATGCGCGGATGGCACCTATCATGGAGTATTTGTTGTTGGAAGCCCAACCACCTATCATGATACCATAAACGCCCATTGAAACGACTCCGAAGACATAAAGAATTCCGATGTTCACATCAGCCACCTGCAACGACATTTGACGACCAAAGATGGTCAATGTTTCTCCCCAAGGAATCACAGCACTCGAAACACAGGAGGCGAAAATGGCGAGACATGGCCCAATGATGAACAATGTTTTGTCGGATGCATTCGGTATGAATTCTTCCTTCATGAACATCTTGACACCATCGGCAACAGGTTGAAGAATACCAAATGGACCGGCTCTGTCTGGTCCGATTCTATCTTGCATGAAAGCCGCCACCTTACGTTCGGCATAGGTGGAATACATGGCTATCACCAATGAAATGGAAAATACCACAGCCACCAGAATGAACTTATAAATTAAAAAATAGATATCCATATTAGTTTCCTCCTTCCGTTAATACATTTTTACTTACCAATTCCACCGAGTTCAAATTGATTCTATGAGGTGGTTCCTTCAATACATATTGGTTCTGGGCTATTACCGAAGATCTTTCCATTACTCGTGGCCCTTCCACCACCCAATCCTTAATGTCTTTCTTGTCGAAACGGCATTCATTGCAGATGAACTCTTCGAGTTCGCCATATTTATCCTTTCTTCCGGTAACACGATAGATGTCATCTTTGCCATGCATCCAAAGAACAACCTTGCCAGAACATTTCTTGCAATCACGATGTGCATTCTTAGGGTCAACAAACCAAACACGGCTTTTGAATCGGAAGGTTCTGTCGGTAAGCGCTCCAACCGGACAAACATCAATCATATTTCCAGAGAAATCGTTTTCTATGGAGTTATGAATATAAGTGCCTATTTCAGCAGCATCACCCCTATTCAATACCCCATGAACCCTTTTATCGGTAAGCTGATCGGCCAGTTTCACACAACGATAGCAAAGAATGCATCGGTTCATGTTCAACTTGATATATGGACCAATGTCAATCTTTTCGTAAGTGTTCTTCTCCTCCTCATATCGGGTTTTTGATAAGCCATGTTCGTAGGAAAGGTTTTGTAAATCGCATTCTCCGGCTTGGTCACAAATGGGGCAATCCAAAGGATGATTGATCAATAGCATTTCTACCACTCCCTTTCGTGCTTCCAATAATTCTGGAGAAGTGATGTTTTGAACCACCATTCCATCTTGCACAGGTGTTGAACAAGATGCCACTGGTTTGGGCATAGGCCTTGGGTCCTTCGCAGATCCTTGAGCAACTTTTACTATGCAAGTCCTGCATTTACCTCCGCTACCATTTAATTTTGAATAATAACACATGGTAGGAGGAACCACATCTCCACCAATCTGTCTTGCTGCATTTAATATCGTAGTACCTGGTTCAACTTCTATTTCGATACCGTCTATTGTTACTTTTACCATTTTCTCTGATATTGTTAATGCTGCAAAAATATTAAAAATATTACATGTAAAAAAGGATTAAAAACTTTTTCACTATAAAAGTTGATTAAAAGATAAAAAAGAAGCTAAACTAAGCCATAATAGTCATATCAATCCCGTTTTAGGCTTTCATTACAAAAGATGAAATCCTAATAAAATGGAGTTCATTCATCCTTAAATATCGTAAAACTTGTTTATCGCCATTGTTGTCGTTCAAAAATTCATCGTAAATTTCCTCTATTGACTTTTTGTTTTTCTTATACCCACTTGGTTTTAATACAGTTTTCAATAACTTGATCAATAATTCGGCATTCGTATATGTTTTCCCTGACAAACTTATATGCCTGCTAATACTAGTAAATAATTGCTTGCTTACTTCAGAATTTCCAATGCTCGCATATAGTACAGCTAAAAAGAGTTTCATTTCTATCTCCATGTGGTTGTAATGCCTATAAGAAACTTTTTCCCTCAAGTCCTCAATGATTTTAATGGCACCATCAAAATCATTTTCATAGTATTTCAGATATGCCAAAAACATTTTATATGAAGTGAGATTATATATTTCATTCGTTTCTATCTCAAAGTTTGATTCCATTAAGGAATTCATATCTGACAAATCAAGAATATTGTCGTCAAGAAGAAACTTTTCCAATTTTGAATTCAATAATTGTATGATGAAAAAATTAAACGCATGTCGACCTAAAATTGAGGGTAACCTTTCCTTGAATTGCTTATAATACGGAATGGACCTATATAAATCTCCAGAACAATAACACAGTTGAACATAAAGGATATCAAGTAAAACTTTGACATTCTGATAGAATGGGTCCAATTCATATTTTGCAAATATTTTGGCGAATTCATGTAATATTATTTCAATTTCACCTTCCTTTGATTTTAGTTCTTCAATATTTTTATAAAAGGAAAAATGAAAATAGGTACTAACAATATTATTCAAAACATAAAGTCGATGCGAAGAATACAACTCACCAATATTAAATAATTTTCTTCTTATTTTCATTATTCGATCCAGGTCCTCATTATCACGAGTAAGATTATAATTACCAAGTTCACGAATGAAAATATACAGAAGATCTTCCGCCTTTTCAACAGATAACCAATATGCAACATGTTTATCATAAAGGCGATTATAAAAAGTATAATGTTCTGGATCATTGATGTGAAGGCGGGCAAGTGCCTTATAAACGACTATCAATTCATTAGAGAGATCGTATTCAGTCAATTCTTTGGATAGTTCTTTTAGATAATTTATGGTTATGAATTTGTTTTCATCAAATATGGAATGTCCTACATTTGCAACTTTTTCCTTTAGTGCATTGACAGGTTTTTGATTCATAACAGCTGAAATATGAACGATTAATCTTGACTTTAGGGTATAATAAGCATTCGTGTTTACATCAAGAATCTCCATCATTTTGGCATCGGTCAATTCATTTTCCCTCAACAATTCTAGTACTTGATGAGGTTTGTTCCGTTTACCACCAGTAACGGCATTTAAAAATGATTGATATTCTATATCGCTTAGCTTTTTGATTATCTTCCCTAAATTCTCCATATGTTTGAAATATTTTATCGTGGGTAAAATTACAATTATTTTTATTTATTTTACGCCGAATAATACATACCATATGCATAAACACTCCTTACCAATAATAATTAGCATTTCGTTATTCTTATACCACCATGCATTTGCACAACAATTAACCCAAATTGTTAGAGGGAAAATTGTAGATAAAATTACACAAATCCCATTGCCTGGCGCTTCAATAGCAGCTATCAAGGATTCATCAATAATTATTGGAGCTACAACAGATGTAGACGGATATTTTCATTTAGATGGTGTTCCAGTTGGAAGACAAACTTTCAAAGTCTATTACGTTGGTTACACATCACAAACGTTATCAAATGTAATTGTTAGTTCAGGAAGGCAATTAATTCTTAATGTCGAATTGGAAGAAAGCGTCATTCAAATGAAAACTTTTGAAGTCAGTGGACTGGATAAGCGAAGTTCATTAAATGAAATGGCATCCGGTAGCGTTCGAACATTTAACATTGAAGAGACAGAGAAATATGCCGGAAGCAGAGGTGATCCCGCACGAATGGCTTCGAACTTTGCTGGTGTTCAAGGTGCTGATGATTCTAGAAATGATGTTGTAATCCGAGGTAACTCGCCAACTGGTTTACTTTGGAGGCTTGATGGAATTAATATACCCAACCCAAACCATTTTGCAACCCCTGGAACAACTGGTGGTCCAGTTTCAATTTTAAATGAACATACATTAGCTGCTTCTGATTTTTATACCGGGGCATTCCCTGCTGAATATGGCAATTGCAATGCAGGTGTTTTTGACTTAAAAATGAGAAATGGAAATAGCGAAAAGCATGAGTTCACAGGACAGTTTGGGTTTCTTGGCACAGAAATACTTGCCGAAGGCCCCATCAGCAAAACAAATCATTCCTCTTATCTTATTACCTATCGATATTCAACCCTTAAGCTATTCCAAGCATTAAACATTAAAATTGGAACCGATGCAGTACCTAATTATCAAGACGCTTCTTTTAAACTGAACTTTCCAACGAAGAAAGTCGGGACATTTTCCTTATTTGGAATTGGAGGAAAGAGCGGAATAGACCTTATTCTAAGCAAAAACAGTGTTCCTACTCAACAAATTTATGGCGATCAGAATAGAGATCAATATTTTTATTCGTCTATGGGGCTTATTGGCATTACACATTTATATCCTATCAATGCAACAGCATACACTCATTTCACTCTCTCTACATCCATTACCAATACAAATGCTTTGGATAGCATCTTTTACCGCCATGTCAATAACTCAAGATTTGTTTACGATTCCATTAATCCAAAAATAGGATATGAATTCATTGAACAACGCATTTCAGGTTCGTTTTATCTGAACAAAAAGCTGGATATCCATAATAGCTTCCGAATTGGGGTTTATATCGATAGATATTATGAAAACCTGGTCGATTCCAACTTCAATCAATTAAGTTATGTCTGGCAAAGGAGAGAAAATTTCAAAGGGTTTGCCGTTCTGTATCAACCCTATCTTCAATATCAATATAAGGCCACGGACGATTTGGTGTTTAATGCCGGCATACACACCATGTATTTTGATCAGACAAAGAGCGGGTCGGTAGAACCACGACTGGGGATGAAATGGAATGTGACGAAAAAGCAAACCATTTCTCTCGCTTTGGGATTACACAGCCAAATGCAGCCTACCTATATATATTATCAGCAAACATTACATCCTGACTCCAGTTATTCCATGACGGATAAGAAACTGGGCTTCACCAGAAGCAGACATTTCGTTGCTTCTTACGATATAGGCGTTACGAACAGCACGCACATGAAGATAGAGGCCTATTACCAATCGCTGTATGATGTGCCGATACATACCTATCCATCTTCTTTCTCCTTGATTAATGAAGGTTCGTCGGCAAAGGACCGTATTTTTGTGGATAGTTTGGTGAACAACGGCACTGCCAAGAACTACGGCTTGGAATTGACGGTGGAAAAAGCCTTTACCAACGGCTATTTCTACATGTTTACCGGTTCATTGTATGACTCGAAGTATATCGCGAGCGATGGAATAGAAAGAAGCACGGATTACAATGGCAGATATTCCTTTAACCTGCTTGCAGGCCGAGAATTCAAGTTTGGCAAGGCTAAAAATTCGGTTTTGAACGTGGGCGTGAAGGCCACTTATGCCGGCGGCAAGCTCTATTCGCCGATAGATACCACTGCTTCGAGACTGGTGCTGGACAAGGTGGAGGTGGACAGCATGAGGAACTCGCTAAAGTTCAGAGATTACTTTAGGGTGGACTTAAAGATAGGCCTCCGGTTCAATAGAACCAAGCTTTCGCATGAAATAGGGCTCGATTTGGTGAATGTCATGGGCATAAAGAACTATTTGAGCATGACATATTCGTTCGATCCCACTAATCCCAGCGCCAATCCGTTGGTTCCCATGTATCAATTGGGGTTCTTGCCCGTGTTTTATTACAAGATAGACTTTTAGCATAGCCTAAAACCCTTTACAAACAATAATTCCAATTAAAATTCCGATAAGGAGCCGATGCTCGCTTCTCGTCCCATCTACTACCCGCTATCCGCTGTAGCCGCTGCATCCCCAATACCGACACAAAGCAGCGGGCTGCCGCTACTATCGGGGCTAGTTTTGATGGCAGGTTGCTCGAAATGGCTGTCATCAAGCAGCTAAACAAACTTTACCAAAGGTTGAAACTAGTTTATGGGCAAGGGCAGTCGTAAAAGTTAAATTGTGTATTTTCATCACAAGGATTCGAGATTTCAACGTAAAATGGGCATCTCAAAGATTCGAGATGGGGTTCCTAAATTTATTTATGGCATCACGAAGATTCGAGATGGCATTCCTAAATTTATTTATGGCATCACGAAGATTAGAGATGGGGCTCCGAGATTTATTTATGGCATCACGAAGATTCGAGATGGCATTCCGAGATTTATTTATGACATCACGAAGATTCGAGATGGGGTTCCTAAATTTATTTACGGCATCACGAAGATTCGAGATGGGGTTCCTAAATTTATTCATGAATGTTTGAACTTTACCAAAACTTAAAACTATTATCCTTGGGTAGAG
>CAIWCG010000063.1 GCA_903911135.1 uncultured Bacteroidota bacterium | reverse complement strand
TTGCGCTAAGGTGCAAATGAAGTCAAATGGGGCTTAGTGCGTTTGCGCTAAGGTGCAAATGAGGTCAAATGGGGCTTAGATGGTTTGCGCTAAGGTGCAAATAAATTTAAAACACCCTTGCAGCAAACGCTGCAAGGTGCAAACGGGTCGAAAACACCCTTGCAGCGTTTCCTGCAAGGTGCAAATGGGATTTGCCATCACCGGCTTGGATGTGAACATCAGAATTTGTAGAGGCTTTGGGCGAGGGATGAGGGAGGGGCGCCGATAGGCGGTTCTTTGCCGCCTCTATCGGTATCAGGGGATGGCGGCAAAAACGGTACCCCCGGAACAGCCCGACCCGAAGGGGCGCCCCCAAAAGAAAATGGCAGATAGAAATTCAATTCCATCTGCCATCGTGCATTTTATGGTCAATTAATATTAAGTACTTTTCTTTTCCATGCGCTTACGCTCGTTTTCGTCGAGGTAAATCTTCCTTAATCGGATGGCCTTGGGGGTCACTTCCAAATACTCGTCGTCTTGGATGTATTCCATGGCTTCTTCGAGGGAGAAATTGATTTTTGGCGAGATGATCATCTTCGCATCGGTGCCCGAAGCACGCATGTTGGTAAGCTGTTTGGCTCGCACCACATTGACCACCAAATCTCCCGGACGGATGTGTTCGCCGATGATTTGACCACCATAAATAACGGTGGCAGGGTCGATGAAGAAACGGCCACGGTCTTGCAATTTATCGATGGAGTAGGCGGTAGAACTGCCGTTTTCCATGGATATCAACACGCCATTGATGCGGCCAGGCACTTCGCCCTTGAATGGTTCATAGCCCTTGAATCGGTGGGCAATGATGGCTTCGCCTGCGGTGGCGGTGAGGATATTGTTTCTCAAGCCTATGATGCCACGGGCTGGGATATAAAATTCGAGATGAATCAAATCGCCTTTTGGTTCCATCACGTGGAGTTCGCCTTTACGCTGCGTTACCAATTCGATGACCTTACCTGAAACTTCTTCTGGGGTATTGACGGTGAGTGTTTCAATAG
Source organism: uncultured Bacteroidota bacterium (assembly GCA_903911135.1). GTDB lineage: Bacteria > Bacteroidota > Bacteroidia > AKYH767-A > JABDAW01 > JABDAW01. Next base: position 2,819 of record CAIWCG010000063.1, on the reverse strand, counting down.
GTTCGCAACGAACGCCATCTATCTCTTTGAAGATAACCTTTGGCTGACCTACCTGCAACTCATATCCTTCTCTTCTCATGGTTTCGATGAGGATGGACAAGTGGAGAATTCCACGGCCAAAAACGGAAAAGGAATCGTTGGATTCGGCATCTTCTACACGAAGGGCGAGATTCTTTTCGGTTTCCTTATATAGTCTTTCACGAAGGTGACGGGAGGTAACGAATTTGCCTTCCTTGCCATAAAACGGAGAGTTGTTGATGGTGAAAAGCATACTCATGGTCGGTTCGTCAACGGCAATGACCTTCATGGCTTCCGGATTTTCGATGGCCGAAACGGTATCGCCTATATCGAAATTCTCCAATCCTGAGATGGCACATATGTCGCCAGCATGAACTTCCTTCACTGATTTTCTTCCCAAGCCTTCAAAAACATGAAGTTCCTTAACCCTTGATTTAACGATTTTTCCATCGCGTTTCATCAAACTCACTGGCATTCCTTCCTTAATGGTTCCTTTAAATACCCTTCCGATGGCTATACGACCTACAAAGGAGGAATAATCCAAAGAAGTGATAAGCATCTGCAAGGTGCCTTCTGGTGAGGCTGAAGGTGGGATATAACTGATGATGGTATCCAGCAAAGCAGTAACATCATCTGTCGGTTGTTTCCAATCGGTACTCATCCAGCCTTGTTTTGAAGAACCATAAACTGTAGGGAAATTCAATTGTTCTTCGGTAGCATCCAGATTAAAGAACAAGTCGAAAACATCTTCATGAACTTCGTCTGGCTTGCAATTAGGCTTGTCCACTTTATTGATGACCAAAATGGGTCTTAAACCCAGCTCCAAAGCTTTTTGCAACACAAAACGGGTTTGTGGCATCGGGCCTTCGAAGGCATCTACCAATAACAGAACACCATCAGCCATAGTTAAAACACGTTCCACTTCACCACCGAAATCGGCGTGACCAGGAGTATCTATAATGTTGATTTTTACTCCTTTATATTGAATGGAGACATTCTTTGCTACAATGGTAATTCCCCTTTCACGTTCCAAATCGTTGTTATCCAATATCAGCTCACCCATTTGTTGGTTTTCGCGGAAGATATGAGATTGATGTAAAATTTTATCAACCAGAGTTGTTTTTCCGTGGTCAACGTGGGCAATGATTGCGATATTTCTTATTTCTTGCATTTAATATGTATTTGTATTTTTGTTAGGGGGCGCAAAAGTACAAAAATTAATTGGCATAATTAGGGATATGCCTAAATATAATCAAAACTTAATGCTTTTTGTTGAAGACCGGATGCCAATAGAAAAGTTGATTTACATCATAATCCACCCAACTTATCGCTACGAATTAATCCAAATTAATGGCTTACCCAAATGACACTTGTCATTAATTTTAATGACTTCAATTATAGCATTCGCTTTTTTGAGGCAGTAATTTTGCCGCACAATATTATTCCAATGTTAAGCTAATAAATCGTGGAACAAGATAAATCAAAAATGAATTATTCTGCTTATTACTATAGTTTCGAACTAAATATCCCAACACTAAATTTAGGTATGGGCCTTAATCTGTCAGACGCCTACTTTTCAACGATACGCAACAAATTAATCAAGGAATAAAGCGTGATTTAGAGGTTTTTTTTATTAATTTTAGTTCAGTCAGGTGTCCGGTCTTCATAAGCCGGACACTTCTTTTTAACTCAACCCCAAACAGAATCAATTATCCTTGGCTCCTTGCATTATCCAAATATAAATTATCGTTATTTGACGATTCGTCAGTGAGCCGTATTGGCTTGGAGGCATGGTTTTCTCACCTGAACCTGTAATGACATTATAAAGTCGGCTGTTGTTGGCATCCTTGGAAACCACCAATTCATGCGACATCACATCGGCATAAGTATATATCGGGAATTTTTCGGAATGGCGACTGGAATCATGACATCCGCTACGGGCACAATTCGGGATGAGTATAGGTTGGATATCGTTTTTGAAGCTGATGACAGGCTTATCTGGAATGATCGGGTCGTGTTTGCAGCCGATACCCGAAACCACGATGCCCAAGATGGCACCGAAAAGAAAAATGCTCAACAATCCGTTTTTCATGTTCATTAATATTTTATTAGCAACGCAAAATTACAAAATATTGTATCCATTATTAGTATAAATTATGCTGATGGCAGTTATTTTTCTTTTCTTTTCTTTTTTTGGGCGCCCCTTCGGGTCGGGCTGTTCCGGGGGTACCGTTTTTGCCGCCATCCCCTTATGCCGACAGAGGCGGCAAAGAACCGCCTATCGGCGCCCCTCCCTCATCCCTCGCCCGAATGGACGCGGCAATGCCGGCTTTTCTGCCTCTGTTGAAGAGTGAAAACTGCCCAAACAGTGCTTTGGCGACGAAACACCCTGCTGTTTTATCATGACTGCAAGGTGTTTTCTGGCAAACGAGTGCTTCCGAAACGCAATCCCTTGCTATTTTCACGCAAACGAGAGAAGAAATCAAGAAACTCCTTGAAGTTTTCTCGAAACTCCTTGAAGTTTTCTCGAAACTCCTTGAAGTTTCCTCGAAACACCTTGAAGTTTCTTCGAAACATCAAGGGATTGCCAAAAAACACCTTGAGATTGCGTTTCGGAAGCACTCTTTTGTCGATTTTTATCACTGGCTTGGTAGTTGGGAGCGTGGCATGGAAGGTATCCACGTCTGTCCCTTCGGGCGAGAGCGTTGCAAAAGAAGCCTCCGTGCCAGTCGCTTTTAAATCTTCGATTCGTCGGAGTCAGTCGTCAGGGTCAGAGTCATCGGATCCGCGTCATGAGACTG
>CAIWCG010000062.1 GCA_903911135.1 uncultured Bacteroidota bacterium | reverse complement strand
GCAAAGGGATGGAGTATGATTCTATTCACCTTGCGGAAGATTTTATAACCGAAGAGAAATTAGAAAAATTGATGAGCGGTGATAAAAAAGCTGAAGCAAATATTGCCAAGTTAAATGAGGAAATTAATCTGTTGTATGTAGCTGTAACAAGGACAAAAAATAAGATTCATATTCCTGAAACATTAATGCCGATTGAATTTCCTCGTTCGTCACAAATTCAACTAAAAAAAGTGAAAGCTAGAGAAGAAAAAGAACACTCGAAAACTTTTAAAAAAGCAAATCCTTCTTCTTTTAATTTTTTTATTGAAAAAGAAGAAAGAAAGGACAAGGCATATTCAGTAGAAAAGGCTAGAGAAACTAATGAAGATGCTTACAAACCATGGACAGATAAAAATGATAAAGAATTGGAGGATTGGTATTGTAAAGGTTTAAAAACAGGTGATATGGCAAAACTCGCTAAACGGACAAATGGTGCTATCGAATCGAGAATTAAAAAATTAGGGTTGAGGGAACGTTATGGATAAGCTCAATTTTGGGAATTTTTTGATTTCATCATTATATGGCATTTCCCTCTTTTGGCAATGCAGTAAAATGAATCAAACTCTTGAAAGGTTTCTCATCCTTTCAGGTATTCTATTTTCTTGAGATTCAGTTTCTATTTTGAATCCATTTATTTTCTATACTCCGCCAAAAAGCTTGGCAATGAAAAAGGCTGCAGTGGCGGCAATGACCCCGATAGCAGTAACTTTTATGGCACCCTGTATTGGGTTTTGTCCGGTAACACGGCTCTTTAGATAACCGAATATCATCAGGCAAACTACGGTGATGATGGAGGAATTCAACAAGCCGTCGATAGGGGTTTTGGTAAATACATAACCCATCAATGGAATCACTCCGCCCAAGATGTAGGCGCCACCTATGTTGAAGGCACTTTTCTTGGCTCGGTGAATATCCGGTTTCTCCAAGCCCAGTTCATAGCGCATCATGAAATCGACCCATTTGTCTTCATCCTTGGCCATTTCGTTGATGATGATCTCTTGTGACTCGGCGCTCAAACCATATTCGGCAAAGATATCCTTAACCTCCTGTCGTTCCACGTCATTGAATTCCTTTATCTCCCGATATTCCCTGTCAAGTTCCGATTGGTAATGCTCTATTTCCGTTCTGCCGGCAAGATACCCGCCAAGACCCATGGCTATGGAGCCGGCAATGATTTCTGCGATGCCAGCCGTGATGATGATATGGTTGTTTGATACCGCGCTGCTCAATCCGGCTGCTAAGGCAAAAGGAACAGTCAGTCCATCGGACAGTCCGATGACGATATCTCGGACAAACTCTGATTGTTGGAAGTGTTTTTCTAAATGCATATGCTGTTTATTTGTGGGCAAAAATAGTCATTTCAGTGCTAAGAGAACCTATTGAACTTCGGTGACTCCACCCGACACCACGAACTTCATCATTTCGGCACCGGAAGCATCTATAGGGGTTATCAAATCGGGAGAGATGATCACCACCTCGCCGGAAAAGCTGTAGGAGAAGGGCAGATAAACCGCCACCTTGTCTTTGCCGATGCCCAAATCTGCCAGGTCGGTTTGGGTGATGAACCCCACACGCTGAATCATCGGTTCCCTGTTTATCGTCACCAGCACTGGGGTCTTGAAGCGCTGCTTGTCGCCAAGGAAAGCCCCTATCATGTCCTTTACGCCGGTATAGATGAGTTTCACCAGGGGCGTTCGCTGAATGCCACGCTCAATGAAGTTCCAGATGGGAGTGGCTACCACATAAGAACCTACGAACCCGAAAAAGGTTATCAGCACCAAGGTGGTGATGACGCCCAAACCGGGGATGTCGAGTTTCAGGGTTTCCTTGAAAAGGTTGCTGATGGGGGCATCTACCCACATGAACAGTTGGTAAAGCACAAAAACCGTTACCACTATGGGGATGGTGTATAACAGACCTTGCAGGAAGAAGTTCAGGATTTTTCGCATGGTGCCAAGCAATTAAGTTTTTACATCTTTCTCATTCAAACGAATGAATGTTGTTGCCGCCAAATTACCAAAAACAAAACAAATGGCCGTTTCCATCTTGCCAAGGATGCTTTAATGATGATGGCCGGCAAGGGCTATTATCATTAAAATATTATTTGATGATGACCAACTTGCCCTTTGATGAAATGATATACTCTTGTACCATTCTTTATTTCGTTTCTCCTTCTTCCTTCTTTTTCTTTAAGGCAAATTGATATTTGATGCCTACATTATAACCAATGCTGCTAAATGGGAATTTAAAATCGACCGGTAGATTGGTTTCATATCTCGCACGATATCCAAACCGATTAATATGGGCATCATTAATGCTGATGTTCTGTAGTGTAACTATCCCCTCAACAAAGGCGAAAAAATTTTTGCCAAAATCTATATCAACACCCATTCCTCCTACAAAACCATAAGATTTGTTGCCAGAATAATTAACTACAATAGAATCCACATCAACAACATGTGTTGGCCCCCAAGCTCCTGTTACCAATTCAGAAATAACCATAGAATTTGTAATGGATCCATCCAATTTGAATATCAAGCCAGCCTTTAAAAAGGGAGTAAAGAATCTTGGCTTCAGTGAAAATTTCAACATGGGCATTAATCGATACATTGTTGAGGAAATAGTACTGCCCTCATCGTATATATAACCTGCATAAGGATTGACCGAGTAAAGAGAATCCCAATATACTCCAGTTGAGCAGTTAGAACTTGCCAAGTAGGAGAATCCCAGTTCTGCACTAACATACTGGTTAAATCTATATCCAACAGATACATTATAGCTACTCCTAAGTTTAGAAATATCATATAATTTCCTTATTTTTACTTTGTTAAAGTCAGCCACATTTTTTGTTTGCAAGATAAAAGGATACCCATCCGTATATCCAATAGGTGTCTCTTTATTAAATTGATCACTTCCTCCATAGCTTAGCGAAATATTCATTTCTTGCCCATGCATCTCATTCATGCTCAACAAACAAAAAACTATCATCACCACCTTTTTCATTCAGCAAATATACCATTTCTCATTATCAAAAAGGAAAATGGGTGGAGAAAATGGGGGATTTATACTAGAAAATCTGATTTTTTTAAGCTACGAACCGGCCGAAGGAGACATTAAGCCTGGGGAAGAATGTATTGGCATGGGGGAAGAACATTCTTCTCCTGTGAAAGAATATTCTTCCTCCGCGAAAGAACATTATATGCCCGTGAAAGAACATTATGTGCTCGTGAAAGAACATTATGTTCCCGTGAAAGAACATTCTGCTCCGGTGAAAGAACATTCTGCTCCCATGAAAGAACATTCTGCCACGGTGAAAGAACATTCTGCTACGGTGAAAGAATATTCTGGGCTTGGAAATAACCGTTTTACATGAAAAACAACAGCATAACCACCAATCAAAATGAATTCAACATCGGCTTTCAATAATTCAACCAGAAACTTTTTATGGCTGTCTAACAGAATATCCATCAGTCGAAAATAATCCTGTTGAATTTGGTCTTCCTGTTTCGTTCGATGGCTTCTTTGTAAAAATGAGTGATTAGGATATAATGTTCTGCTAATCTTTTCTCGGGAGACAGGCAATTCCAATGATCATAATTTGCTTGTTCCTGACCTTTGAAGTCAGTTATGATGATATGTTTTGATTCCTTTTCTTTCATGATCGTTGATTAGAACTCGGCGTTCTTGGGCGTTCTTGGGAAAGGTATCACATCGCGGATGTTTCCCATGCCGGTGACGAACAATATGAGCCGCTCGAAGCCCAAACCGAAGCCTGCATGTGGGCAAGTTCCGTATTTGCGGGTTTCGAGATACCACCATAAATCCTTTTCGTGTATGCCCATTTCGAGGATGCGTGTGTGGAGCTTTTCGTAGTCTTCCTCTCGCTGCGAACCGCCAATTATTTCGCCTATGCCAGGGAACAGAACGTCCATTGCCTTGACGGTTTTGCCATCTTCGCTTTGCTTCATGTAGAAGGCCTTTATTTCTTTGGGATAATGGGTGAGGATGACGGGTCGCTTGAAGTGTTTCTCGACCAGATAACGCTCGTGTTCGGACTGTAGATCCGCTCCCCAATCGACAGGAAACTCGAACTTATGGTCGGTGGTTTTAAGTATCTCTACTGCTTCGGTATAGGTAAGTCGTTCGAAATGATTCTCCACTACAAAACGCAGTCGAGAAAGGAGTTCGTTGTCATACATCTTGGTGAGGAATTCAAGATCGTCATTGCAATGCTCCAAGGCATATTGGATGAGGTATTTCAGGAAGTCTTCTGCCAAATCCATATTGTCGACCAAGTCATTGAAAGCCACTTCGGGTTCAATCATCCAAAACTCGGCAAGATGACGGGCGGTATTGGAGTTTTCGGCACGGAAAGTAGGTCCGAAAGTATAAATCTTTGATAATGCCAAGGCCGCCAACTCGCCTTCCAACTGGCCAGAAACGGTGAGGTTGGTTTCCTTGCCGAAGAAGTCCTCTTCGTAATTCACTTCGCCCTTGTCGTTCTTGGGCGGATTGATTGGGTCGAGCGTGGTAACGCGGAACATGGCGCCAGCACCTTCAGCATCAGAGCCGGTGATGATGGGGGTATGGATATAATAAAATCCGTGGTCGTTGAAATACTTGTGAATGGCAAAAGCCATGGCATGACGGATGCGCAACACGGCACCAAAAGTGTTGGTACGTGGACGAAGATGCGCTATCTCCCGAAGGAATTCGAGGGTATGGCCCTTCTTCTGGAGCGGATACAATTCGGCATCGGCAGAACCATAAACTTCGATGTGGGTAGCCTGAATCTCAACCGCTTGGCCTTGTCCTTGGCTCTGCACCAAAGTGCCATTGACAGAAATGCAGGAACCGGTGGTAATCAGTTTCATCAGGTTCTCGTCGAAGTTGGTCAGGTCGGCCACAATCTGTATTCCATGTATGATGGAGCCATCATTCAAATTGATGAAAGCCACGCTTTTGTTGCCACGCTTGGTTCGCACCCAGCCTTTTACATTTATTTCTTTGCCTAAATCAGTTGATTTAAGCAGTTCGTTTATTGGAGTTCTTTTCATTGAATCAATTTCAGTAATTTATCTATATTTTAATACGGCACCCAACATGGATTCAAGGATGCCTCTACCATCGGTGTTTCCCAATTCATTGTCCGAGGCACGTTCAGGATGAGGCATCATTCCGAACACATTTCGGCCTTCATTGCAAACGCCGGCAATGTTCTCAATGGCGCCATTTGGGTTGGATTCAGGAGTAATGTTGCCATCCTTATCGCAATAGCGGAAAAGGACTTGCCTGTTGTCATTGAGTTTTTTCAACGTTTCGGCATCGGCATAATAGGAACCTTCGCCATGGGCAATAGGAATACTCAGTACTTGGTCGTGCTCAACCATATTGGTAACCAAAGAATCGTAGGTCTGTGCTTTTATGTTGACATTCTTGCAGATGAACTTCTGATTGGAGTTATGCAACAAGGCACCTGGCAGCAAACCGGCTTCACAAAGTATTTGAAATCCGTTGCAGATGCCAAAAACGAAGCCGCCCTTATTAGCAAACGGAATGATATTCTCCATGATGGGAGAGAATCGGGCGATGGCACCCGAACGCAGATAATCGCCATAAGAGAAACCACCCGGAAGGATGATAAAATCGCAATTCTGTAGGTCGTGGTCCTTATGCCAAAGTTCCACCACTTCAAGTTCCATCAAGTTTCGGAGGACATAAATCATGTCCTTGTCGCAGTTAGAGCCAGGGAATATTACAACACCAAATTTCATCGTCTTTGTTATTAATGATTAGGACGCAAAATTAGATAAATTAAGTAAAACGGGCATATTCACCTCTCTTTTTTTAATTTTGGGGCATCAATAATTATAAACCATGCCTAATTTCCCTAACGTTATCAAATCAAAGTTGCCTAAGGTAGGTACCACCATTTTCACCATCATGTCAGCCCTAGCCAATGAGCATAAGGCAATCAACCTATCCCAAGGCTTTCCAAACTTCGAGACCTCTCCCGAACTGATTTCATTAGTCAATAAATTCATGAAAAAGGGCTTCAACCAATATGCTCCCATGCAGGGATTGTTGTCGCTTCGTGAAGCCATAGCCGAAAAGATGCTAGGCCTCTATTCTGTTTCTTATAGCCCAGATACCGAGATTACGATTACAGCCGGAGGTACGCAAGCCATTTACACTGCCATTACCGCCATGGTGAAGGAAGGCGATGAGGTCATCATCTTCGAACCGGCATACGATTGTTATGCTCCGGCCATAGAATTGCAAGGAGGAATACCGGTTTACATATCTCTAAAGTCACCTGATTTCCATATCGATTGGGAGGAGGTGAAAAGGGTCATCAGCCAAAAAACAAAGATGATCATCATCAACACACCGCACAACCCCACTGGTGCAGTAATGACTGCCGCCGACATGAAACAACTGGAGAAAATTACCAGCAACACCGACATCGTCATCTTGAGCGATGAGGTGTATGAACACATCATTTTCGATGGCTTGAAACATGAAAGCGTTTCCAAATATCCCAAACTGGCTGAACGCAGTTTTGTGGTCTATTCCTTTGGCAAGACCTACCATACCACCGGCTGGAAGATGGGTTATTGTCTTGCTCCGGCCAACCTGATGACGGAGTTCCGAAGGGTGCATCAATTTCTGGTCTTTTGTGTCAATACTCCCATCCAACATGCCGTTGCCGAATACATGAAAAACAAGGATGAATACCTGAACCTCGGTGCTTTCTATCAAGAGAAGCGCGACAGGTTCATTGCCTTGATAAAGGGTTCCAAGTTCACTTATGTTCCGGCTTCTGGTTCCTATTTTCAGTTGTTGGACTACAGCAAAATCTCCAAGGAAAAAGATACCGAATATGCCATTCGGCTTACCAAGGAGAACGGTGTGGCGTCGGTGCCCAATTCCGTGTTTTATCATAATCGGTTAGATCTTCACCTATTGCGTTTCTGTTTTGCCAAGACCGATGAAACCTTGGAGCAGGCCGCAGAAAAGCTTTGTGCCATCTGATTCATCAAAAATAAAATGACTAATCCTACAACCGACCTTAAAGTTACCATTATTCAGACTTCTCTCGTTTGGGAGGACATTGATGCCAACCTGAAATGGTTTGATGAAAAGCTTTTGAAGATTCCGAAAGACAGCACCGACTTGATTGTTCTTCCGGAGATGTTCAACACCGGGTTTACCATGAATGCCGATGCTTTCCATGAGTTGATGAACGGCAAAACCATGAAATGGATGCTCAAGAAAGCGAAAGAAAAGAACGCTGTCGTAACCGGAAGTCTGATAATCAAGGAAGGGGAAAACTATTTCAACCGCCTCATTTGGATGCAGCCAAACGGCAAAATAGAATATTACGACAAGAGACATCTTTTCCGCATTTCGGATGAACATTCCAACTTTACAAAAGGTGGAAATAAGCTCTTGGTTGAGCTTAAGGGATGGCGCATTTGCCCGATGATTTGTTACGATTTGAGGTTTCCGGTTTGGATTCGCAATAAGGACGAATACGACCTTTTGCTGTTTGTGGCCAACTGGCCTGAACGCAGGAACTACCCCTGGCAGCAGTTGCTCATAGCCCGAGCCATCGAAAACATTGCCTATGTGGTGGGTGTAAATCGCATTGGCGAGGATGGAAACGGCATCAACCACTCTGGAAATTCGGTGGTCCTCGACCCCTTGGGCATGCCCCTCATCAGCACCAATCCTTCCCTCATCAGCAATGCCGAATACATTGCCACGGTTACGTTATCGCATGCCAATCTTGAGAAATATCGCAGCACTTTCCCCTTCGCCATGGATAGGGATTCGTTCTCGATAGAGGGGTAATTGGTTTTTAATAAACAAGTATTATAAAGGTATTTCATAAGCTAATCCTACCTATTTAAGGCTTGGATTAGCTTGTATGAATATCGCCAAAAGATGGATTATACACATCAAAAGGCGTTCTGTTTTTTACAAAAGGCGTTCTGTTTTTAGTAAAAGCAGTTTTCATTTTCTAAAAAGGCATTCTGTTTTTCAAAAAAGGCGTTACGATTTTTAGTAAAACAGTTGTGCTTTTTTCAGGAGCCGTTCTGCTTTTATAGGAAGCAGTTCAGTTTTTGCCAAAAGCAGTTGTGTTTTTACCAAAAACATAACTCACTACGGGGAAATTGTTCGAATTTTTCAGCAAAAGGCTCCAAAAGGACCAAAAAGGCCGCTCATTTTCCCTGATTTTCTTGACTGATTTTGATGAAAATGGGTGGTTTCGACATGGAAGACAAGCCTGAAAATTCCATGTTTTTTTGGGAAGTGAATCACACTTTTTGAATGGAATTGAAGTGAATGAACTTTACATTTTCAAGAAACATCTATGCAAATTATTATTTTTGCCCATCAATAATTTATAAAGTGTCAGTAAAAGTATCCGATATTACAAAGATTTATGGCAAGCAAAGAGCCTTAGATAAGGTTTCTTTTGAAGTCCACCCGGGAGATATCCTAGGATTCCTTGGCCCCAATGGAGCTGGAAAATCGACGATGATGAAAATCATTACATGCTTCTTGCCACAAACCGAGGGTACTGCCACCGTTTGTGGACATGATGTGATGGAAGCAGCCATGGAAGTGAAGAAATGTGTTGGCTATCTGCCTGAAAACAACCCTTTGTATCATGACATGTACATTAAGGAATATCTTGAGTTCATAGCGGGTGTTCATGGCATCAGGGAAAATAAAATGGTCAGGGTGAAAGCGATGATAGACATTACAGGTCTTGGCCTTGAACAGAACAAGAAAATTGGGGCATTGTCGAAGGGTTATCGTCAGCGTGTTGGCTTGGCACAGGCGCTTATTCATGACCCTCAAGTGCTTATTCTTGATGAGCCTACTTCAGGTTTAGACCCAAACCAGTTGGTGGAAATCAGGAATTTGATAAAGAACATCGGGAAAGAAAAAACGGTGATATTTTCTACTCATATCATGCAAGAGGTTACGGCCATTTGCAATCGGGTAATCATCATAAATAGAGGAAAACTGGTGGCTGACGACCCTATTGAATCATTAAAATCACATGTTGTCAATAAAAACATCATTTCCGTGGAGTTTGATAATCCCACCTCCAAAATTTCTTTGAAAAAAGTGCAGGGAGTTTTGAATGTCGATCAACTGAACAGCACGAATTTCAAGATCTATTCCGATTCTGAAACCGACATTAGAAAAGAGTTGTTTAACTATGCCATTGCTAATGATTTGGCCATTATTACCATTAAAAAAGAAGAACAAAACTTAGAGGAGATATTTAAATCAGTTACTCAAAACGAATAATGTCATTTCAAGATTTATAAATTAATTTTGAGGGAATAATTGATAAAAATAACTTAAAGTTCAAATAAAATTCGCTAGGAAATTTGGTAAATTAAAATAATAATTCCATTTTTGCAGCCCTAAAATAACAATTAATCATTAAAAATAATTAAAAAATGCCTTATTTATTCACATCCGAATCAGTGTCTGAAGGACATCCGGATAAAGTAGCAGATCAAATTTCAGATGGAATTCTGGATGAATTTTTAAAATACGACCCGAATGCAAAAGTAGCATGCGAAGTATTTGTAACAACAGGCTTGGTGGTCATTGGTGGTGAAATAAAAACCACTCCTGAAGCCAAAGCTAAAGTAGATGTTCAGGAAGTGGCCCGTAAGGTCATCAATAACATCGGGTATAATAAATCGGAGTATAAGTTCGATGGTGATTCTTGTGGTATCATTACCACTTTGCACGAACAGTCAGCCGATATCAACCGAGGTGTTGAAAGAGGAAAAGAGGACGAGCAAGGTGCTGGCGACCAGGGAATGATGTTCGGATATGCCTGCAATGAAACCAGGAATTACATGCCACTTTCATTGGATATTGCCCACATGATTTTAAAGGAATTGGCAAGAATCAGAAAAACCGGCCTCCCTAAAAAGATGCATTATCTTCGTCCTGATGCCAAATCACAGGTAACCATTGAATATAATGATAAGGGTAAACCTTCAAAGATAAACACGATCGTTATTTCTACCCAGCATGACGATTGGATAAAACCTGAAAAGAATACCGACCAATATCAGGAAGCGGCCGATTTGATGATGACCGAGCAAATCAAGAAAGACATGATTGAATATGTTATACCAAGAGTTAAAACAAGGTATAATTACAAGATGCGGAAGTATTTCAACACAGACATCAAGTATCATATCAATCCTACCGGGAAGTTTGTAATCGGCGGTCCTCATGGCGATACCGGTTTGACGGGAAGAAAGATTATCGTTGACACTTATGGCGGAAAGGGAGCTCATGGTGGTGGTGCTTTTTCTGGAAAGGATTCTTCTAAGGTGGATCGCTCTGCAGCTTATGCAGCGCGTCATATCGCCAAGAACATCGTTGCTTCCGGTCTTGCTTCCGAATGTCTCGTTCAGGTGGCTTATGCCATCGGAGTGGCTGAACCGGTAGGTCTTTTCATCAATACTTACTATACCTGCAAGGTGAAAAAATCAAATGGAAAGAAATATACCGATGCAGAAATTGCAAAGGTCATCAAAGGGGTCTTCGATTTGCGTCCTGCAGCTATCGTTCGACGTTTCGGTTTGAAGAATCCTATCTTCTTGCCAACCGCTTCCTATGGTCATGTTGGCCGTATCCCGGGAGAAGTAACAGTGGACATCAAAACTGACAAACCAGGCAAATTCACCAAACAAACCTACCCTACCTTCACTTGGGAACAGTTGGATTATGTTGATAAGATAAAGGATGCTTTCGGATTTAAACATGGCTATAAAGGATATGTAAAGAAGCAATATGCCCCTGATGTATCTTCTGAGGGATATACCAATAGACTATCCAACAGCACTGGAAAAAGAGGCAGACCTAGGAAGCCAATCATTCCTGGACAACCGACCGGTGGCTATGTTTCCAAAGGCGATGGCAAGAGAGGCAGACCAAGAAAAGACGGTCTTCCTCCTGGCAGTGTAAATCAAGTGCCGCCAACAACTGAGCCGCTAGCATAGTTGATCATTTAAAATTATCGGTTCTCCGATGATGCAGTTTTATAAAGGTTTGGATATTGTTCTCATACATATCCAAACCTTTTTCTTTTAATAAAAATCATAATATGAAATCATCATTAAAAATCTTTATTCTTTGTTGCATATGCCTGGCGTGTTTCAATCTGAATGGCTGGGCTCAAGTTCCTGAAGGTGCCTATGAAGGACACATCGTATTTTCATTGGGCGAACTGGGTATCATCGTGAATTTCAAAAAAACTCACGACAGCCTTACTGCCACCATCGACATACCGATGCAGGGGGCAAAAGGCAAGCCGTTGTCTAACGTGAAATTCAATTACCCCAACATCTATTTCGAGCTTCCTGCCGGTCCTGGATTAGCCAAGTTTGATGGCAAGATAAAGCAAGACAGCATCATCGGGGCCTTTACGCAAGCTGCCGTAGTGGGCACTTTCAATCTTGTGAAACTCAAACCGGAAGATACCATTACGCCGCCTAAACACAAGCCTCCCTTTAAGGAAGAATCGGTGAAGTTTACCAATGGCGAAAACTCTTTTGGAGGTACGCTTACCATCCCCGACAAGCCTGGAAAACATCCTGCCGTCATCATGATAACAGGCAGTGGTGCGCAAAACAGGGATGAGGAAATTCTGGGCTTCAAGCCGTTCAAGATCATTGCCGAACACTTGGGCAGGTGCGAGATTGCCGTGTTGCGATATGATGACCGTGGCGTGGGTGAATCGAAGGGGAAGACGGTGAACGAATCTACCACGTTGGATTTTGCCACCGATGTGGAGCAGGCCATAAAATATCTCAAGACCAGGCCCGACATAGATACGATAAAAATCGGCTTGATGGGGCATAGCGAAGGCGGCATCATTGCACCCATTGTGGCTTCGCGAAACAAGGATGTGGCCTTCATCGTTCTCATGGCTGGCAGCGGTGTGAAGGGCGAAGACGTGATGAACGAACAGAAACGGCTCATCATGAAAAAGGCAGGAAGTTCGGACGAGGAGATAGTGAAATCATTGAAACTGTCGGGGCAGGTATTTACCGCCATCCGCAAGAACAAGGGCATGGATGCGGTGAAGAAGGAGCTGAAGAAACAGGTGCTGGAAATGGCTGCCAAGGATACCGCCAAGAAGAAGCAGACACCGGAAGAGGAGGCTCAACTGGACCAGATGCTCGATGCCCAACTGAAGGCCTATCAGAGCGTGTGGATGAAATGTTTCATAGACCTGGACCCACGGCCTTATTTGGAAAAAACCACCTGCCCTGCCTTGGTTTTGTTCGGCGAACTGGATGTGCAGGTGCCGCCCAAGCAGAATGAAAAACCGATAGCCGATGCCTTGAAGAAGGCCGGAAACAAGGATGTGAGGATAAGCGTTTTCCCGAAGGCCAATCATCTTTTTCAGGAGGCCAAGACCGGAAACATAGACGAATATGCCATGCTGAACAAGGAATTCGTTCCGGGCTTTTTGGTCATGGTGAGCGAATGGATTCGCAAGCACTGCAACCAGTAGGGATATTCAACAAAAAGAAAAAAGCCTCCGAACCATTCGATTCGGAGGCTTTTTCATTATGCCATCAATTGCTGCTATTACAACTGAATGATGTAGTGCGAAATCAGAATATGGCTCAAATTAGTCACTGTCAAAAAGCGGTGCATGTTCAAGTCTATCGGTCCGAAATCAGAAATGGCAACCGTAATTTTGGTGTGCGGAAGAACGGTTATCGTAGCGCTGTCCACGCCATGAGCTACCGAACCAAGATGGATGGCATAAGGCGCATCGCTGGTATTTTCGGCAGTGAAGGTATCGGTGACCAAGAATCCATGTTTCAGCACGCCTTCCACCTCATCAATGGTCAAGGTACCCGTAAATTTCGACTGCAGATGTTCGCGGATGGTTTCGGTATCGCACAAGGCCCGAATCATGGCATGATTGTTATGATAGGCATCCATATATTGCCCAAGATTCCGATAATCCATCGTGCACAAAGCCACTCTTGCCGCTTCCAAATCGCCAGTGAAAACATTGGTATTGCTGATGGAGCCACTTTGTGCAGTGCGCATCCCGTCCAGGCTGACACCTATTGCAAGGGCAGATGCTTTGAATGAAGCAAGATTCACATCGCTGCCCATACGGCTGGCAAAAGCAGGCCATTCGGCTATGCGAGTCTGAATGAAACCTTCATTGAAGGGAGCGTGACCATTGTTAAAAACAGTGGCATAATTCACCGTTCCTTTGGCATACAAACCGCCTGCGATGGTCTGAATACCTATGTCTATCGTGTTCAATTGCTTTTTCGCCAAGGCAAAACCTTGGTTCAGGGTCAATCTTTTCCCTTCGTGAATGCCACCTGACCCTACCCAGATGCTGTATTTATTGACATAATCCAATGCCAATGGGTCTCTCCGAGCCTTCCAAGGGATGATTTCGGCATGCGACCCGACTTGCGCATTGATGCCCGAAGTCTGATAGTTGGTAACCACCAACATTTTCTTGAAACTTCCTCTGGTGGCGATTTCTTCCGAATCTTCCAGGTAATGCCATTCTTCTGCTCTACTCATAGTATTTATTTTTATTGATTAATTAATTTTAACGATTCAAAATGTCTTGTGCCGCGATATATATATTCCGATTGGTCTGCAAGGTGCTTGGCAGAGCAATAACTATATTCCGATTGGTCTGCGAGGTGCTTGGCAGACCAATAACTATATTCCGATTGGTCCGCAAGGTGCTTGGCGGAGCTATAACTATATTCCGATTGGTCTGCGAGGTGCCTTGCAGACCAATAACTATATATCGAATGGTCTGCAAGGTGCCTTGCGCCCCAAAAGTATATATTTATTGCAGCAACGAGCGACGATTTAGCTTGAGATTCTCTAAAAAGAGAAAAGAAGGGCGAAAACTTTTGATATCCTAACCGCATGTTTTGAGGGTCTTAGCCAATGGCAAAAGAGTAACCCTCAACAATTGAGAATCAGTCAGTGATATGTTTTCTATATTCATGGGTGCAAAGATAGCATTATTTAAGAATGGCTTTAGCCACCTTTGGGTCGATGATGACCGTGTCGTGCTCAAAATCCAATTTGATACGCCATTTCTGTAAAGTATTCACCCCGATAATCACATCTTCAGATAAAGTGGGAATGACCATAAATTCGTCAGAAAGTCGAATATCATTGTAGTAAAAATCCAGTCGAAAAGCATATTCAATTTTCATATAAACCCCTTCGGCGGCAGTAGCTATCTCCAATGGGTGCCTCATCTTTTCCATCGTCGCCAATCCTTTTGCAGCCTTCTCGCTGATACAAGAAAAGGAAGCACCTGAATCGAACAAAGCATATAAGGTTTTTTCGCCTAACGAACCTTCAAAAAACAAGGGCAGCTTAATTATGGACATCTGAATGATTTATTTCTGACTGCAAAGATGCACATAATATTAGGAATGGAATTTTGATTGCCCTACGATATTTCTTTTTAATGATAAATCTTTTTCTTAATTTTGTTTCTCAAATAAATATCAAACAACATGAAAATACGAAGACTGCTACTGGTTCTGATTCTTGTATTGGTGGGGATAAATAATAGTAGAGCGCAAACAAATGTGTATCATGCTTTTCCTGATTCCGGTGCTCGCTGGGGCGGATATAGTTGGGGGATTAATCAGTACTGTCAATGCCCAGTTACGGATAAACATACATTATTTATGGATGGAGACACACTAATTGGATCGTTTCATTATCAAAAATTATTGCAATCGGGATATAAGACAGCATCTTTATATCCATATTGGTGTTGCGCTTATGTAAATACATACGAAGGGGCCATACGACAAGATACTCAGCAAAAGAAAATTTATATAAATGTGGGCAATCAAGATTTTCTGCTTTATGATTTCAATTTATCTTTAGGTGATACCTTATCCTTTGCCACATATATATCAGATTTTGATACAAATGTAGTAACAAGCATTGATTCCATTTTAGTTGGGAATAGCTTTAGAAAAAGGTTAAATATTACCACTCTACATTATTCTGGTGACTCAGCATCCATTATTGAAGGAATAGGCAGTACTCTTGGATTACTTGATTTAATTCCGCCAGCTTTTGATACCGGATCTGGCCTTGATTGTTTCAGTCTAAATGGTCAAACCTTATATCCTGATACTTCTACATTTTGTAACATTAATGTTGGAATTCCTTCAATAAATTTGGAGAATGGAATAATTCTCCTTTCCCCCAATCCCTTCACCACACAAGCCACGCTCACCATTCAAGGCATCAAGAATGAAAATAATAAGTCCTTATCGGTTTATAATCTTCTTGGGCAGGAGGTGCAAAATATCTTTGTCGGCAATGCTAAGGAAGTCATCATCCACAGAAAGAACCTGCCAAGCGGCATGTACTTCTATAAACTCATGGATGATAACAAAACCGTCCTCGGCATGGGCAAGATGGTGGTGGAATGATGCTGCTTAATGCGCCTCGAGCCAGTTGCGGCCAGTGCCCATCTCCACCTCTATAGGAACCTTCATGGGGATAGCCGTCCTCATCCTGTGTTCTATTATGGGCTTGATGGCTTCGAGCTCCTCCTTGGGCACATCAAACACCAGTTCGTCGTGCACCTGCAAAGTCATCTTGGTTTTGTAATTGCCATCCGTCAAATCCTTGTGGATATTGATCATCGCCACCTTTATCATGTCGGCAGCAGTGCCCTGAATGGGGGCATTGATGGCATTTCTTTCGGCAAAGCCCCGCACATTGGCATTGGCCGAATTGATGTCGCGCAAATATCGCCTGCGCCCCAATAAAGTCTCTACATACCCATGGTCTCGTGCAAAGTTTATGCTCGAATCCATGTATTGCTTGATGGTAGGATATTGGGCAAAATAATTGTCGATGATGCCTGCAGCTTCCTTGCGGGGAATGTTCAGCCGCTGCGACAAACCGAAAGCGGAAATGCCATAGATGATGCCGAAATTGACCATCTTGGCATTGCGGCGCATATCGCCGGTAACTTCCTCTATCGAGACACCATAAACCTTCGATGCCGTAGCAGTGTGAATGTCCAGCTTGTTTTGAAAAGCCTCGAGCATGGAGGCATCCTTGCTGAACTCGGCCACAATGCGGAGCTCTATCTGGGAGTAGTCGGACGAAAGCAGCACATATTTGTCGTTTCGGGCAATGAAGGCCTTGCGAATCTCTCTTCCACGTTCCGTCCTGATGGGGATATTCTGCAGGTTGGGGTTGTTCGAACTAAGCCTACCGGTGGCAGCCACAGCCTGTGCAAAAGAGGTGTGCACCCTGCCAGTTCGAGGATTGATCATCAAAGGCAAAGTATCTACATAGGTGTTCTTGAGCTTCACCAGTTCACGATAATCAAGAACCATATCTATCACCGGATGCTTTTGCGCCAGCTTCGAGAGGACATCTTCACCGGTAGCATATTGCTTGGTCTTGGTGAGCTTGGCATTAGGGTCTATCTTCAGCACATCGAAGAGCACATCGCCCAATTGTTTCGGTGAGGCAATGTTGAATTCCATGCCTGCAGCCTTGAAGATTTCCTGTTCCACTTTTGCAATGTCTTTAACTAGTTCTGCAGATATATCTTTAAGCACCTCCTTATCGATAGCCACCCCTTCGGTTTCCATGGAGGCAAGCACGGGAATGAGCGGAATCTCCACCTCATCGAACAGCTTGGAGACCTTGTTTTCTTCCATCAATGGCTGCAAACAATCCTTGAGTTGCCAAGTAACATCGGCATCTTCGGCAGCATATTCAGCAATCTGTTCAATAGGAACGGTAGCCATACTCAACTGTCCTCCTTTCTTTTCACCAATCAGGTTTTCAATTGGAACTGGAGTGTAGTTGAGGTAGGTTTCGGCAAGGATGTTCATGTTGTGCCTCATGTCAGGTTCCAGCAGGTAATGAGCAAGCATGGTATCGAATAGCTTTCCTTTAACCGATACATCATACCACTTGAGAATGGTGATGTCGTATTTTATGTTCTGTCCAATCTTCTCTATGCTTTCATCCTCAAATATCGGCTTGAACTCCGTTAATACCTTATGAGCTTCGGCATAGTTTGGCGGGAAAGGAATGTAATAGGCTTCATGCGTCTTATAGGCAAACGAAAGCCCCACTATCTCGGCACTATTGGCATCTATGTTGGTAGTTTCTGTATCAAAACAAAGGCTCTTTTGCTTTATTAATGATTCTATGAGCTCCCTTCTTTTTTCTTCGGTGTCGATGACATGATAATGATGTTCCGTTGTCTTGATGTTTTGATGAGCATCAGAGAAATTCATCTCGGCAGAATCCTTGTCTTCTTCGGTTCCATAAACAACAGGTTCAAAAGAATCGAACAAACTTCCGGATGTATTGGCGGTCTTTGATGGCTTAGAAGGTTTTGTAATTTTGGTAGCAGTGTCTGATGCGGAGTCATCACCAAACAATCGTTTTGCAAGTGTTCTGAATTCGAGTTCAGTAAATATGTTTCGAAGAAGCTCCTTGTCCGGTTCTTCAATCACCAATTTGCTTTCATCAAACTCAATAGGAACGTTGGTAATGATGGTGGCAAGCTTCTTGGAAAGTAACGCTTGGTCGGCAAAGGTGATTACTTTTTCCTTTTGCTTATCTTTCAATTGTTCAGCATTTGCAATGAGGTTTTCTATTGTCCCGAACTGTGCCAACAGTTGCTTGGCGGTCTTTTCTCCAAAGCCTGGAATGCCGGGAATATTATCTGCAGCATCACCCCATATTCCAAGCAAGTCTCTCACCTGATCAACATTCTGTATCTCGAACTTTTGAAGTACTTCTGGTATGCCAAGTATCTGCAAGTCATTGAATTTACCTGCAGGTTTATAAATGAAGATATGCTCCGAAACCAATTGGGCAAAGTCCTTGTCAGGGGTCATCATATATACCTTAAAACCTTGCTTCGCGCCTTCTTTCGCCAAAGTGCCGATGATGTCATCGGCTTCATAACCATCCATTACCACCACAGGTATTTTAAAGCCCCTGATGATGTCCTTAATATAAGGAATGGAAGCAGCAAGATCTTCGGGCATGGCCTCTCGATGGCCTTTATAAGCTTCAAATTCGATATGTCTTTCTGTTGGTGCAGCAGTATCGAATGCGACCGCAATGTGAGTGGGCTTTTCTTTGTTCATCACATCCACAAGGGTATTGGTGAAACCAAGAATAGCGGAGGTGTTGAGCCCTTTTGAGTTATATCTTGGGTTCTTGCTAAATGCAAAATAGGATCTATAGATGAGAGCCATGGCATCTAACAGAAAGAGTTTCTTTGGGTGGTCAGGTGTCATATTATATTTTTTATCCCTAAAAACTCAAGGGCATTTTTAAACAACAATTTATCTTTAAGTTCCTTTTCGAATGGCATGTTCTCAATCAATTTTCCAGGCTCCAACTCGCCCAATGGGAAAGGGTAATCGCTGCCAAGACAAATTTTGCTGTCTCCAAATAGTTCAATCAGCACTTCCAGCATTAAAGGATCGTGGACTAAAGAATCAAGATAAAACTTACCTAAGTAATCCCTTGGATTTACCTTGTTATGAACGGCAACCAAGTCAGGTCTAACATTAAACCCATGCTCTATTCGGCCAATGGTAAATGGGAAGGACCCACCACCATGAGCAAAAGCAACCCGCAGGTTAGGAAGTCGTTCAAATACACCACCGAAAATCATGCTGCAAATGGCCAGAGATGTTTCTGCAGGCATACCAACCAACCACGGCAGCCAATAATCCGGCATCTTATCCCTACCTATCATCTCCCATGGATGAACGAATATTGCCGCTCCCAATTCTTCAGCCGCTTCGAAGATGGGGAATAATTCAGGAGCATTAAGATTCCAATTATTGATGTGTGAACCTATCTGAACACCGGCCAATCCCAAATCTTTCACACATCGTTCCAATTCCTTTATGGCTAGGTCGGGTGCTTGCATGGGGAGGGTGCCAAGGCCAATAAATCGATCAGGATATTCCTTTACTATTCCTGCTATATGGTCGTTCAGATACATGGAAAGGTCAAGAGCATCGGTGGGTTTGGCCCAATAGGAAAACATGACGGGTATGGTTGACAAGACTTGCATGGACACTTGATGTTTGTCGCAGTCATGCATTCTGACCTTGGGGTCCCAGCAATTGTCTTGAATCTCACGAAAGAACTTATCGTCTATCATCATTTTGGCACAGCAAGGCTTATGATGATCGAGGCTGACGAAGCCGCCATAACCGTACTTTTTCTTCAGGTCGGGGAGGTGTTCGGGGATGATGTGGGTATGTATGTCTATCTTCATGGATAATTACTTCTTCACAGGTGGTTCCATGATGGTACCACAAGATTTACAAGTTCTAAGATCGAGGGAAGAATAGAACTTGTTCATTATGGGAGGCAGTTGCGCCACTATATCGGTGACGTGAGCGAATTCTTCGTACAGTTTCGTGCCACAGTTTTCGCAGAACCACATGAATCCGTCCATTTCTTTAGTTTTACGGATGACCTCCATGACAAGGCCAACGGTGTTTTCCCCACGTTGTGGCGAATGTGGGGTACGACCTGGCAACAGGAAGATTTCTCCTTCTTTTATTTCTATATCTACCGGTTTGCCATCCTCTATAATCTTTACGACGATGTCGCCTTCGAGCTGGAAGAAGAATTCTTCGCCTTCGTTGTAGTGATAATCCTTGCGGGAGTTGGGGCCACCTACCACCATGACGATAAAGTCTTGGGTGTTATGGTAAACTTGTTGGTTTCCTACGGGTGGTTTCAGGAGATGACGGTTTTCGTCTATCCATTTCTTGAAATTGAAAGCTCTTTTTATTGCCATGATGATTTATTTTTTGTGTGGGCAAAGATAAATCTTATTTGAAAATAGGGTGAGGTGGGGTTTTAACGGGGTAGGATTGCTTTTTGGGGTTATAAGAACTGAATCAGTAGGTATAAGAACACGTTCAGGCGCTATAAGAACTAATCCAGGGCCTATAAGAACCCATCCAGGGCCTATAAGAACCAATCCAGGGCCTATAAGAACTAATCCAGGGGGTATAAGAACCCATCCAGGGCCTATAAGAACCCATCCAGGGCCTCTATTTTGTCGAGGCGTGTTTTATGTTGTTGAATATCAATGCATTTTATTTTTTGG
>CAIWCG010000061.1 GCA_903911135.1 uncultured Bacteroidota bacterium | reverse complement strand
TAAACTATTAGCAGATCGAATTATTGCAAACTTAGAAATAAAGCCAAGTCAACAAAAAATAAAGGAAATTTATCAACAAATTATCGTCCTCGGTACAATTAATGAAATGGCGGCGTAAGGAAAGTTACCGGAGTATTGATATATAGGGCAGGTTTTTATTGTTGATAAAAAAATCTGTTAAACTTTTTGGCGAATCAAATTTTATTTATTAATTTTACATTCCAATACAACAAAAACTATTGATAATTTAATATTCCAACAACAAAAATATGAAACAAATAACCAATACCTTAATCCTTATTCTTGTTTTAATCTCCAGCATTGTCATTGCCCAGCCACAAACCAACAATTGGTATTTTGGCAATAATGCTGCTGTAAACTTCACATCCGGTTCGCCTGTTGCAGTTTCCGGTAGCGCCATCATGACTTCGGAAGGATGCTCCACCATTTCAGATGCCTCTGGCAACTTGCTGTTTTATACCGATGGCATCACCGTTTGGGATAGAACCAACACTCAAATGCCAAACGGTTTTAGTTTGGGAGGCAATTCATCCTCTACCCAATCTGGGGTAATCGTTCAAAAACCAGGCAGTACTACCCTTTATTATCTCTTCACTGCCGATGCCATGGGTGGTTCTATGGGCATTTGTTATTCAATCGTTGATATGACTCTGGCAGCAGGAATGGGGGATGTCATTGCAGGATCAAAAAATACTCCTGTAGTCTCTCTTTCTGCCGAGAAAATTACAGCAGTGAGGCATTGCAATGGTGTGGACGTATGGATCATCATTCATGATATGGATAATAATACTTTCAGGGCTTATTTACTATCTGCCACAGGGCTTTCTGCCACTTCCGTCAATTCTAATGTTGGTATTAACTATACCAATGTGAGTGGATATTATGCCGAATCCATTGGATATTTAAAGGCTTCACCAAGCGGAAGGAAACTTGCTGCCGCCGTTTGGGATAATATCGATATGGTTCAAGTTTTTGATTTCGACAATTCAACAGGGCTTATATCCAATCCAATCTCCATTGATTATTCTGGTTTAGGCGATTCTTATGGAGTATCTTTTTCACCAAATAACAATGTTCTGTATGTAGCTTGCTGGACTTCGAACTTGGTAGATCAATATGATTTGTCATCAGGCAATCAGGCGACCATTATCGCATCGCGTTATCAGGTTGCATCTGCTGGTGGAAGTTATGGAGCCTTGCAATTGGGATTGGATGGCAAGTTATATGTAACCACCTACAGTAATGGATTTTTAAGTGCCATCAATAACCCAAATGTATTGGGTGTAGGTTGCAATTTTGTAACGAATGCAGTAAGCCTTGGCACTGGAACTTGCTCTGGAGGGCTTCCAAATTTCGTCGATGCCATAAATGCTGTAACAACAGTTTCTTATTTGCCATCCGATACCACGGTTTGTTCTGGACCAGTAACTCTTAATGCAGGGCCAGGAGCTACGTCTTATCAATGGTCAACAGGAGCTACCACTCAAACGATTTCCGTTAATGCTACTGGTCAATATATTGTAACAGTTACGGGAGTTACCACTTGCAATACAAATGTTCAATATGATACAGTCAATGTTCATATTGTGCCCGCCGTTTCGGTTAATCTTGGGAATGATACAACATTATGCACCGGCCAAAACTTAACTCTTGATGCAGGCAATGCAGGTTCCGGTTATTCTTGGTCAAATGGAGCTACCACTCAAACAATAAATGTTTCGGTTGGTGGCACCTACTCCGTTACCGTAACTGCTGGAACTTGTACAGATGTTGATACGATTACAGTTACCTTTAATGTTGCTCCTGTTGTAAATCTTGGAAATGATACTACCCTTTGTGCCGGTCAACCAATTACTTTAGATGCAGGCAATGCAGGTTCAATCTATCAATGGTCAAATGGAGCTACAACACAAACAATCAGTCCAACGACAACAGGGAATTATTGGGTTATCGCCTCCGTTGGAACATGTACAGATAGGGATACCTTAACGGTAACCTTTACGGCATTGCCAGTAGTTAATTTAGGTCCCGATCAATTGCTATGTGGTGGGCAAAGTGTCACATTGAATGCTGGACTTGGCACCACTTATCTTTGGTCGGATGGCTCGACAATACAAACAATAAGTGTTAGCACTACTGGTACTTATTGGGTTATTGTTCAGAATGGAACGTGTGCCGGAACAGATACAATAAACGTTACAACTGCGAATGCCCCAACAGTAAATCTTGGTCCTGATATCCGATTGTGTTATGGCGAAGTTGCAACCCTCAATGCAGGCAATCCTGGTTTCAATTATTTCTGGAGCAATGGAGAGACTACTCAAAATGTACAGATTACTTCTTCTGGGCTTTATTGGGTTAAGGTAAGTAATACAGGTTGCACTGGAACGGATAGCATAAATGTGATAATTGGAAAACAGATTACAGTAGAATTGGTGGATACCTTTATTTGTCCTGGAGACCAAATGACCATTACCATTGATAGGAATTTCAAAACTTATTCTTGGATACCAGGAGGACAAGGTACCTATAAAATCACTATAGATCAACCGGGGACCTATCGCGTTTCCGTTACCGATACCAACAATTGTCCTGGAAGCGGTTCCATTTTCATTGATGAATTCTGCCCAACAAACATCTATATACCAACGGCTTTTTCTCCAAATGGAAACAAGATGAATGATGTATTCATGGCATATGGTGAAAAGTTGGTTGACTTCCACATGTATGTCTTCGATAGGTGGGGAGAATTGATTTTTGAATCAACGGATATTTCTGTTGGTTGGAATGGAAACTATAATGGTGGTGAAGCGCAACAAGGCACGTATGTCTATAGAGTGGATTATAAGATATATGATTATCTCGAACTGAAGAAGTACACCAAATACGGGGTAGTCAATCTGATCCGTTAATAATATTCAATAAACATATTATAAAAACTGCCTTACGCTTTGTGGGGCAGTTTTTTATTTTTGCATCAGATGAAAAACAAATCTCCTTTCCTTTTCAACTCCCTATTTTTTCTTTGCTTGATGGTGATAGGTATTTATTCATCCTGGATCATCAGCCATCTCGAATTGCAATCCTATGACGAGGCAAGGGTGCTGCTATCCGCTTGGGAAATGCAGAAATCCGGCGATTGGATTGGGATTACCTATCATGGCAAACTCGATCACATCATGGTGAAACCGCCTTTATTCACTTGGCTTGCCGCACTTTCGTTCAAGGTGTTCGGGTTTCATGAATGGGCAGGCAGATTGCCATCCATGCTATTTGGTTTTGGCACTTTAATTTTGTTTTACTTATTTCTACTTTCAATCATCAAGGATTATGTCCTATCCATCCTCATCTCTGTTGGCTTAGCCATATCCTTTGCTTTTATCGGGCAACACGGCATCACCTCTGGCGAATATGATTCAACCTTGAATTTCTTTGTGTTGCTGTCATTTATCTCCATTTATAAGTTGTTCTTCGAGCAAAAGGGAAAGTGGGTTTACCTTCTGGCCATTTCCTTGGGTTTGGGATTCATGACTAAATCAATACTTGGATTGCTGCCGATGGCAAGTATCCTACCCGCATACTTCCTTAATCGCGGCAACTCGATAAGAATTGCTGTTCCCACTTTCACCAAGGCCATAATGTTGTTTACGGCGATTGTTTTTCCTTACATGATCATAAGGGAAATGCGCTATCAGGAACATTACCTGCTGTTGCTATTTCAGGTGGATGTATTCACCAACATGACCCATGCTATACTAGGCCACGAAGGTTCCATGTTTTATTATCTGAAGTTGATAAAGGTCGTTTTCAAGGAATGGTCGGCCATGTTTTTTGTGGCGTTTGTGTTCTATTCGTTTTATCTTTTAAATAAGGGGAACCTCCGCATCAGGCTTCACAAACCCTTAAACAAAACCATCCTTTTCATGCTGTTTCCGGTGGTGTTTTATCTGGTCATCTTCACCCTAGCCAGGTTCAAGGCGATATGGTACATGAATGCCATGCTGCCGATGATGACCCTATTCACCAGCATTGTTTTAACCGCTTTCATCAAGGAAAACTACAGATGGCTGCTCTATGCCATTTTGACGGTCATCGTGTTTTATGAAGGCAGGAATCTTTACATCCACGACCAGGACCGAATGAATCGTGATTACGAAACGATGACCAAAAACATCCTGCTGCCGAACAAGGCCATCATGATGGACAAATCGGTCATCAGCTGCGATAGTCTCATGCCTGCTTCGTGGAATTTCGGCATGATGCCCTCCTCCTTGGCCTACATCGACATATTTTCCGGTGGCAGGCATACCATCCTGAAAAGCTACGAAGGGCTGAACGAACATATCGTCACCAAAATGGATTTCGACTTGGTGATAGTGGCCGACACCTCCAAACTACTTCACAAAGACCAACTGAATTTAGTCGCCGCCAAAGACAAGATGGGCATGTACGCCATCAAAAGGTAGCAGACAGGATAGAACTATTGCTTGATAAACTTGCCTCTTAAGCTTTCTTTCTCGCTTTTTACCTCATAGAAATAAACGCCATTGCTCCATTTCATAAGCTCTATGGTATTGTCTATGGCCGTGAGCGGGGCTTTATAAACTTGATGACCCAAGATGTCGGTGATGATTACTTGTTCATTTGGGGAGGTGGAGGACTGGTGGATGTTTAACGTGTTTTTTGCGGGGTTAGGATAGATGGATATTCCATTTATATGACTGGCTATATCCATAATACCCGCTCTTTCTGTATTGTCATGAAGTTTTGCTATAAAATAATCATTATTGACGATATTATAATTGGAAAGAATAATGTTGTCGAAGTTTATGGTAGCACTGTGAAATGTTCCTGTTACATAAATATTCCCAAAATTATCAGCATTAATCCAACTTCCTTCATCAAAATCAATACCTCCCGTACTTTTTACCCAAGATACATTTCCTTGAGTGTCATATTTAACTACAAAAATATAATAATTTAAGCCAATTGGGATTGAAGGAAGTATGTATGAGCCAAAGTAAATAGTGTCACGATATCTACCCGTTAAATAGGTATTTCCATAATTATCAGTACTAATGTTCATTACCTCACCTTCTCCATGGCCGGTGGCATTTCTTGCCCAGAGAACATTACCTGAAGAATCGTATTTTACCAAAAATGGATCAGCCATTCCATGATTATACAAGGTAATGTTTCCCAGTGAAATGGAATCATTGCCAAACCAACCTCCATAATATACATTTCCATTATTGTCAGTGCTGATTCCACCACTTGCATCTTCATATCTGCAATTTGAAGATTTAGCCCACAGTTCATTGCCATTTGTGTCCATTTTTACAATAAAGAAATTTGGATAATTACTCCCATGATTGCCATTATGAAGTGTAATTGAACCAAAACTAATTGAATCACATTCAAAAGTCCCTGTAAAATAAATATTCCCCCACCTGTCACAATTTACTTGTTGGCTAAAACTTCCATTTCGATTCACATTTCTGGCATTTTTTGCCCATAATATATTACCCGCTGAATCATACTTTGCAATGAATACATCGTTAATTGGGCTATAATCATTATGTAAAGTTATCGAACCGAGCGTAAGTGAAGGGCCTTCAAATTCAGCTCCAATAAAGACATTTCCATTTGCATCACAAAATATAGATGTAGAGAGTCGATTTGTGAGACTTTCAATATTTTTAACCCAAATGACATTGCCATTAGCATTGAATTTTGCCAAGAAAATATTTTGCCACGGAACATTATTGTTATATAATTTTATCGAGTCAAATGAAATGGAATCTGAATCGTAATATCCTGTTACATAAAAGTTTCCAAAAGGGTCAGTACAAATACCGTTGCTGCCAACTCCTCCATGGGCTATATTATAAGGAATAACATTTCTTGCCCAAATAACATTGCCATTTGTATCATATTTGGCGATGAAAATATTAGCGAAGTTAGCATTATGTAAAGTTATTGAATCAAATGAAATAGAATCACAAAAATCACCTGTCACATAAATGCTTCCCACGTTATCAGCACACAAACTTGTTCCCGCTTCTTGGCAGTTGTATCCTCCACGTTTAGCCCATTGGCATGTTTGTGCATTTGCATTAAGAATAATCATATTTAAGATGCAAGTTAGGATTAAGATGGATTTTTTCATGATAATTTGTTTGTAATTAATGATTGCAAAAATAATAAAAACTTCCTGTACAACCAAATTGTACAGGAAGTTTTTGAATTCAATTATTTAATTTTTAGAACTTTTTTAGTTACCGATTTGTCACTGAATGTAGCTTTTAAACAATATACTCCAGTGTTTAATCCTGAAATATCCATAACAAATTCTCCGGCAATGTCTTTATATTCCATTGTTTTTAACACTCTGCCTGTTACATCCTCCAATTCTATGGTAACTTTTTCCTTTGAAACTAAAAAGACAGTTATTCTATCTTTTGCAGGATTTGGATATACATTAATCAAATTATGATCAACTCTGATTGTTTTACCAGCGGGCGAATGTCTTAACTTGGAGAATTCTGGAACATAATATGGAAGTTTGGCATCAGCAATGGAATTTAATATTACTAAGGCATAATTGGAATAGGTGTTTTCATGTGATGCAATTTCAGAAAGGATAAGATAATCATCACTGTTGATATTGTTATTTTGCCCTTGCTTTAATTTCAAATTTATTGTTTCAACATTCCACAAATCAAACTCCTCATAAGTTAATGGTTGAATAGCTGAAAGAATGGATGAAGCCAAAATCAAGTTATTCAAATTCAGATTATAATAAAAGTTAACCCATGATTTCTGTCCATCGTTTATCCATGAAGATTGATTCATTGATTGATTAAATTCAGCAGCCAACGAAAAATCCTTATTGGATAATAAATCATTTTGAATTCCAAAAATTATTGGAAACAGATTCTTTTGAGGGTAATCATGCTTCAAGGAAGTAAAAGCGTTTACATAATCAGGTGATAATTTTAATTCCTTTCCCTCAATCACAACAGGATAATAAAATTGATTTTGGTCGCATTGCGGACTATTATATAAATTTGATTGAGATGGCTGATTATAAACCTGATTGGAACAAGAGGCATTTGAATAAATATCCTCACTACCTGATGAACATAATGTAACAGAAGCGGAAACAACACTTAACCAATTGTCGCAAGCAACAATTGTATTAATGCTTAAAATATCTACTGCACCTGATGCCCCAGCATTGCTGTACAATGTATTTTGGGCAGGTGGGTTAGGAGTACCTGCGCCAATGGCACCAGTGTAACCTGAATTG
>CAIWCG010000060.1 GCA_903911135.1 uncultured Bacteroidota bacterium | reverse complement strand
TGCCATTGTCTAATAAGACAATGGGGATATTTGCGCAGTTTATGCCATTGTCTAATAAGACATTTGTTAAAATTTTAGGATTTTCAGGACTCAAAAGAAAGGAAAAAACGTTTTTGGAAACCAACCGAGTGTTGTGCATCTGTTTTATGTTTAAGATTTTTACTGGTTGGTATTTTTCTGTTCTTGATGAATTCAGTCCTTTATAATGCGAAGTATTTCTTGTGTTTTACTTTCCGATAATTATTGAGCGAGGAATAGGTTTATTATCGACTATCATCAGCATAAATTTATAATCTTGTCCCTGCTCTTTCTTTTTTTCCCAATTATCATTGATAAGGTTATAATTGCTTCGCGTTTGGCGAGCTATCATAACATTAAAATAAGGGTTCTGATGCTCGAGTTATTAAGTTTCACTAATTTTGCCTTCCAAACAATGAATAACGAAAAGAAAGACATCCGTAACACTTCCCTCGACGAAATCAAGGAATTCTTGGTAGAGCAGGGCGAAAAAGCCTTCCGTGCCAAGCAAATTCAAGAGTGGCTGTGGGAAAAATCAGCCATAGATTTCGATGACATGAGCAATCTGTCCAAGGGTTTGCGCGAACTGCTGAAGCAGCATTTCGTCATCCAAGCCGTTACCGTGAAAAACCTGCAGAAAAGCAACGACGGCACCATCAAGAACGCCTTTAAACTGTATGACAATAACATTGTAGAAGGGGTTTTGATACCTGTCGAGGATCGGATGACTGCCTGCGTGTCGTCTCAAGTGGGTTGCAGCCTTACCTGTAAGTTTTGCGCTACCGGCAGGCTCGAACGGTTGAGGAATCTGAATGCCGATGAAATCTATGACCAGGTGGTAATCCTTAGAAATCAGGCGTTGGAAAATTATCAGATACCTCTCTCGAACATCGTTTATATGGGGATGGGAGAGCCGCTGCTGAATTATGCCAATGTACTGAAATCCATCGAACATATCACTGCCGAAAATGGCTTAAACATGTCGCCCAAAAGGATTACGGTTTCTACGGCAGGCATTGCCAAGATGATAAAGAAACTGGGCGATGATGATGTGAAATTCAATCTTGCCCTTTCTCTTCATGCCGCCAACGACCAGAAAAGAAGCGAGATAATGCCCATCAATGAACATAATAATCTGGAGGCCTTGAAGGAGGCCTTGCTCTATTTTTATAATAAGACCGGCACACGCATCACTTTTGAATACATCATCTTCAAGGATTTCAACGACACACTGACAGATGCCAAGGAATTATGGCTCTTTGCACGGAATATTCCTTGCAAGATAAACATCATCGAATATAATCCCATCGATGATTCGCCATTTCAAAACACCACCAATGAACACACAGAGGCCTTCAAGGATTTTCTTGAAAGCAAGAACATGATAGTGAATGTTCGCAGGAGCAGAGGCAAGGATATTGATGCCGCCTGCGGGCAATTGGCAAACAAGAATTGAACAGGATGGCGTATTTCCACAATATATAATAGTTTTACCCCCGAAATATTTGATATGAAAGTAATAATTCCAGCGGCAGGAATAGGTAGCCGACTAAGACCGCACACCAACACACAACCAAAGGCACTGGTGCCTGTGGCCGGAAAGCCTATTTTGGCACATATTGTCGATGAACTGATAAGAATCGGATTAAAGGATTTTATCATCGTGGTTGGCTATCTTGGCGACAAGATAGAGCAGTTTATCACAGAAAAGTATCCTGACATAAACGTGAATTTCATTGTTCAGCAAAATAAGCAAGGCACTGGGCAGGCCATTTGGATGGCACGCGATTTTGTTGGAGACGATGAACTGCTCATTGTCTTGGGCGATACAATTTTTGATGTGGATTTAAGTCAGGTTTTAACTACGGATTATTCATCCATAGGTATAAAAAGAGTGGATGACCCACGAAGTTTTGGAGTGGTGGATGTAGATAAGGATGGCTATATTACCAAGGTGATTGAAAAGCCCAAAATTCCGAAATCGAATATGGCTATAGTGGGGCTTTATAAGATTAAGGAAAGCAAATTATTGTTTGAGATGTTGGAGTATAACATCAATCATCAAATCCAGACACACAATGAGTTCCATCTTACCGATGGAATCATGGGGATGATTGAAAAGGGAATCAAGATAACCACTTTCCCCGTCGAGAATTGGTATGATTGCGGAAATAAGGATACCCTTTTGGAAACGAATGCAGTTCTATTGAAAAGGTATTCTGAAAAGGCAAAAGCGGCCATTGAAATGGAGTTCGAGGATACGATAATAATTCAACCGGTGAGGATTGCTGATAATTGCAAGATAAGCAATTCCATCATTGGCCCGAACGTTTCCATTGGCGAAAATGCCATTATCAATAGGTCAATCATAGAGGATTCGATAATCGGTTCCTACTCGCATTTGGAAAATTCAGTTTTGCATCATAGTGTAGTAGGCAGTGATGCATTGCTTAAAGGTTTAAAACAAAGTCTCAATATTGGAGACAGCACAGAAATAGATTTTACATAATATGAAAGAGAACGCATCCAATAAATCATCCTTGCCTGTTCTTATCTCAGTATTTTTCTTTTGGGGATTCGTAGCAGCATCAAACACCATCCTGATTCCGATTTTTAAAAAGCATTTCACACTTTTGCAATGGCAATCGCAAATGGTTGACTTTGCATTTTATGCAGCCTATTTTATCGGTTCATTGATATATTTCATAATCTCCTATACCTCTGGTGACCCATTAGGGAAAATAGGTTACAAAAAAGGATTGATACTCGGATTGGTCATATCTGCCATCGGTGCCTTTGGATTTGTTCCTGCTGCCGGTGCACAGTCATTTCCTTTAATGCTGACATCCTTATTTATCGTTGGTCTTGGTTTTGCCTTGCAGCAAATAGTGGCAAATCCTTATGTCATTGCTCTTGGAACTCCACAAACAGGTTCGCATAGAGTTAGTCTTGCTGGTGGAATCAATTCTTTTGGAACAACCATTGGCCCGCTGTTATTAAGTTTCGCAATCTTTGGTTCATTGACAGTTGCTGGAGATATGCAGGTTGGATTGGAGGCTGTGAAAATGCCATATATGATATTGTCAATAGCCTTTCTTCTGTTTGCATTGTTATTAGGAGTGTCGAAACTGCCTCCAATTACTCATCATGAACATGTGGAACGAAGTATGGGTGCATTCAAATACCCACAATTGATATTCGGCATGCTGGCAATATTTGTATATGTTGGAGTGGAGGTTACCATTCAAAGCAATCTCCCGGAATTGATGAAGCAAACCAATATGCTTGGTATGGATAATACCAAAACCGTGCATTTTATTTCCTTGTATTGGGGTAGTTTGATGATAGGCAGATGGACAGGCGCATTGACTGTTTTTAATTTATCCAAAACTAGAAAGAAGATTCTTACATTACTTGTTCCGATAACGGCGTATTTGGTGATTTTGGCGGTTAATTACATAAAATTCAACGCTGCCAATGAATTGGATAAGATGAGCGATCTTTACTCCTATTTTCCATTTGTGTTGATATTGGTTGCCGGTTTTTTTATGGCACAAGAGAAACCTGCACGCACCATGATTTTGTTTTCTTCATTAGCGGCAATCATGATGGTAATCGGTTTGTTGACAGAAGGAAAGCTTGCAGTCTATTCATTTATCAGTGGTGGATTATTCTGTTCGGTGATGTGGCCATGCATCTTTTCATTATCCATTGCAGGACTTGGAAAATATACCAATCAAGGTTCTTCCATGTTGATCATGATGATTCTTGGTGGTGCAATCATTCCTCCTTTGCAAGGATATATTTCAGATTTGGCAAACATACACGTTTCCTATATCATTCCAATTATCTGTTTTGCATACTTGGCTTTTTATGGTTGGAAATCGAAACAGGTTTTAAAGGTTCAGGGTATAGATTATGATGAATCTGTCAACTCAAATCATTAATATCCTTTAAGATAGTTCATGAAATCGAAACAATGGTTCGAGAGCTGGTTCGACAGCCCCTATTACCACATTTTATACAACAAGAGAGACGACAGGGAAGCGAAACATTTCTTGGATAATCTTGTTTCTCTGTTGCAGCCAAAGTCCGATTCTAAATTCCTGGATGTGGCTTGTGGCAAGGGAAGACATGCCATTTATCTAAACAAAAAAGGTTTTGATGTTACAGGCATCGATCTGTCACAATCAAGCATCAGACACAATAGGAAGTATGAAAATAAAACGCTTTCTTTTCATGTTCATGATATGAGAAACGATTTCAGGAAGGAAGGATTTGATGTGGCTTTTAATTTGTTTACCAGCTTCGGATATTTTGAAAATCCTGATGATAATGTGAAGACACTACAGGCTATCAATCATAACTTAAAACCAGATGGAATCCTTGTTCTGGACTATATCAACTCAAGCAAGGCGAAAAGGAATCTCGTTGTAAATGAAGATTGTGCCAAAGGAGGAATAGCCTTTAAAATACACAGGAAAATTGCCAAAGGATATATTGTAAAGGACATATCGTTCCATGATTCTGACCTAAAATGCAACTACAGTGAAAAGGTTCAAATGATTTCTCTTAAGGAATTCAAGGATTACTTTGAGCAGAGCGGTTTTAGCATCATCCATCTCTTTGGCGATTACCAGCTTCACCCTTATGATGAAAAGAACTCCGATAGGTTGATAATGATCGTGAAAAAAGTTTAAAGGCAATTGATCAAGCCCATTTAAATGAACCATTTCAAAGGCATAGGATTGTTTATGATGGTCCTGATGTCATGTAAATCCAATAACACCAATACAGCAGATACCAATATGAACAACGACAAGAAAAATCACCCGTACACCAACCATCTCATCCATGAAAGCAGCCCCTACTTGCTGCAGCATGCCCATAACCCTGTCGATTGGTATCCATGGGGCGAGGAGGCCTTTGAGAGGGCGAAGAAAGAAGACAAGCTGGTGCTCATCAGCATCGGTTATTCTGCCTGTCATTGGTGCCATGTGATGGAACATGAATCGTTTGAAGATATGGCCACCGCACATTTGATGAACGGGCATTTCATTTGCATAAAGGTGGATAGGGAGGAACGCCCTGACATTGACCAGGTGTACATGAATGCCGTTCAGTTGATGACCGGACAAGGTGGCTGGCCATTGAATTGTTTTGCCTTGCCGGATGGTAGGCCGGTGTATGGCGGAACCTATTTCCCGAAGCAGAAATGGAATGATGTGTTGATGCAATTGCAGAATATTTATGTCAAGGATAAAGCCAAATTCATTGAATATGCCGAACAGTTGACGGACTCGGTAAAGAGAAGCGAGCTGGTGCAGATGATTCCTGATGACTTTGAATTTTTCATAAACGATTTACATATGATGGTGGATGTTTGGAAGAAATCATTCGACACCAAAGAAGGTGGTCCGGCAAGAGTGCCGAAGTTTCCTTTGCCGAACAACTATGAGTTCCTGTTGAATTATTTTCATCTCTCCATGCTAAAGGATAAGACCAACAAAGGCGATGAAAATCTGTTGAAGCAAATACATCTGACCCTCGATAAGATGGCCTATGGCGGCATCTACGACCAGATAGGCGGTGGCTTTGCGAGGTATTCTACAGACGGTTATTGGAAGGTTCCCCATTTCGAAAAGATGCTGTATGACAATGCCCAGTTGATGAGCCTGTATGCCTTAGCCTATCAACAAAGCAAGGACCTGCTCTATAAAAATGTGGTCATGGAAACCCTCGATTGGGTGAAGCGGGAGATGACCTCTGATGAAGGTTTGTTTTACTCTGCCTTGGATGCCGATAGTGAAGGCAAGGAAGGCAAGTTCTACATCTGGACCAAGAAAGAAATTGAAGCTATATTGAAGGATAAGGCTTCCTTGTTTTGTGATTATTATGAGGTGGACAAAGCCGGTTTGTGGGAGGAGGGATGTTCCATTTTATTGAGAAGAAACAACGATAAGGAGTTTGCCGCAATGCATCACATTCACGATGTGGATGCAATGATGACGGACATCGCTGCGTGCAAGCAAATCCTGTTGCAGGAAAGGAACAAGCGCATTCATCCAGGCTTGGACGACAAGCAGCTTACCTCGTGGAATGGCTTGATGATAAAGGGATACGTGGATGCTTATAATGCATTTGGTGAGCAGGAACATCTGTTGGCAGCTAAACGCTGCGCTGATTTTATCCTGAAGAACATCAGGAACCAAGATGGTGGACTCTATCATAATTACAAGAAGGGAAAGGCGACCATCAATGGCTATCTGGAGGATTATTCGTTCATGATTGAGGCGATGGTGGCCTTGTATCAAGCCACTTTCGAGGAGCATTATCTGATGACGGCAAAAGACCTTGCGGATTATTGCATCAAGCATTTCTTCGATGCCAAGAGCGGCATGTTTTTCTTCACATCTGATGAGGACAGGGCGCTGATAGCCCGCAAGATGGAGATCAACGACAATGTCATTCCGGCTTCCAATTCAAGCCTTGCCAAGGGTTTGTTTCTGTTGGGAATATATTTCGACAAAGGGGATTATAAACACAAGGCCATGCAGATGATGGCGAACGTGAAGCCTGACATGAAGGCCTATCCAAGCGGCTATTCCAACTGGGCGATGCTGATGACCTGGCTATGCGAACCGTTTTATGAAGCGGTGATGACGGGGCCTGATGCCGAATTGAAAAGAAAGGAATTCAGCAAGCATTTCATGCCGAACAGGATTCTTGCCGGAGGCAGCAAAGAAAGTTCCTTGCCTTTGATGGAGGGGCGTTTAGTGCCGAACAAGACCTTGATTTATGTGTGTGTAAACTCCACCTGCAAGCCGCCGGTAGCTACCGTGGAGGAGGCTCTTGAAATCATCAAAGGCATCAAAAAATAATATTTCCAATGGGGTGGTGTTGTTCATGAATTAAATTTTATGTAATTTTACACCATGAATTTATCGCAAACTATAATTACGACTGCAGTAAAGAATCATTTTACTTTTCCTAAGCAGAGGAGATTCGGCCAGAACATGGCATGGGTACTCCTGCCATGGAAAGACTAAATTCATATCCAATTATACTTTCAAATTTCTGCATGGGCATGGCCTGTGCGGAACATACCATTGTGCGGTCCCAAGTGAAAAAAAACAATTAAATTATTAAAAAAAATGACGAATTTAAGAATGATTCTGATGTCCATCTTTATGGTGTTCAGCCTCGAAAATCTTTCCAGGACCGTGAGGAGTCTTGGCAATGGCAATCTTGAAGATTGCGACAACAGCATAGGTGCAGGCAAGGCCAAAAAAAGCAAAAAGCGAACCTTCAGTTTCATCCCGGCAGGAGCCCGTCTTTGTTTTGGTGGCAGAGATAGAAGCGGCAAGATGATGTTCCTGATGACCATGCCATCTACCGGCGACAGAATCATCGCAGTTGCCTGTTTGCCTGATGGCGTTATCACCCGTCCTGCGGCAGTTTTGACCATCTACACCTTATCGGCGGCAAGCACACACATCACCTTTCCGGTGAGTTTTTTCACTACTCCTTTGTTAAATCAGGCGGCAGTGGTTACGGCGCAGACGCACATCAAACGCGATGGTGCTGCTCCAAGAGATGAAGCCATGGGGCTCATGGATTTGGATGTAACCAAGTTGGTAAATTTCGTACAGGACTATGCAGATTTGCATGCCAGCAGTGCCATCACGATTATTGAAAGCTGTGGGCTACACGTAAAGGGCAAGGCTACGCATGATGCTGGTGTGTTCCGACTGGAAAATGGGTTAATGGGGGAAGTTCTGTTATTTGCAGGTGGAGCTCCTGACCATACCTGCCACCAATGGTTTTATTCTCTCGATAATATCACTTTTATCCAGATGACTTCCACCATTTGGGCAAAAACAAAAAAAGATGCGCTACCCATTGGTCATTACGTGTGGTTTGACCATCAAGTAATCTATTCCGACGGACCACACGATTTGGAAGGAGCCATTAAAATCATGGTTCGATAACCGCAGTTCATGAGGTATCAGGTTTGCTGAATCAGCTTGTATTCAAAAAACTTGATACCAGTTTAAGTCGACTTGGAAGATGGGATAAAAGCCATCTTTCAGGTCGATTTTTCATGTGAGAACCTTCCATAAAACAAAAAATGCCAACTCATGAACATGAACAAGCAACCGGAAGACTCCAAGTGCCGATTCATGTCTATTGATAACCCGTCAAATAGATATGGACTGGCAACCGGAAGACTCCAGGCGGCGATTCATGTCTGTCGATAATCTGTCTCAAATATATGACCTGGCCATCGGAAGACTCCAGACGGCGTTTCATGTCTATCGAACAGCTCATTTGAGTATATGAGATGGCATCTCATGAACATGAGTCGGCATCACACGAACTAAAGTATCAGCCCCATAGACATGGCACGGTGATTCATGTCTCCCCGACAGACATTTTAGCTTAAAATCTCTCCTTTTCTCCACCCATTTTGCTTTTTGATGATTAGAAATAGTATATTTGCTGAATGAAAAAGGTGGTGATAGTTATTCTTTGTCTCTTGAGCATTATGGTAAAAGGGCAGAACCTTGTGCCAAATCCGAGTTTTGAGGATACCTTAGGTTGTCCATATTTTATACCAGATTTAGAAGGGAAATGTAAATTTTGGCATTCCTACCGTTTTACTCCTGATTTTTTTGATGCATGTGCCTCTTCAGGTACTGGATATAATAATATATATGGATACCAACAACCAAGAACAGGTTATGCATATACAGGAATTGCTATGTATTGGAATACATTTCCTTATTCTAAAGAACAAATAGGAGTTCAATTAATTTCTCCTATGGTTATTGGTGTAAAATATTTTGTTACTTTTTATGTCTCACTTGCATATAATGCAATTCAGGAAAATATTGCGGTCAGCAAAATTGGTGCTCGTTTTACGACATATACCTACCATGATTCGACGGGTCAAATACCATTTAATAATGATGCCCAAGTTTATACGAACTCAATAATCACCGATTCAATAAATTGGGTAAAAATTTCGGGTTCATTTATTGCAGATTCAGCATATCAATATCTAAGCATTGGGGCATTTTTTGATAATGCACATACCGATACAATTCAATTACCTTACCAAATTGTACCACAAATCAGTTATTATTATTTAGATGATGTTTGCGTTTCCACGGATTCCTTAACATGTAATGGAAACGGAGATGGAATTAATGAAAACACTTTACCAAAACCTATCTCCCTCTTCCCCTCTCCCAACTGCGGCACCTTCACGCTTCAATATAATCTGTCTGCTGCTGGCAGCTTAAGGATTACAGATTTGTTGGGTAGGGAGGTATATGCTTATAATCTTCTTAACAGGTCTGGCCAAGAAACGGTTACCTTGCTACTTGGGCAAGGCATTTACTTTTGGCAAGTGCTGCAAGAACAAAGCGTGTATGCCAATGGCAAGTTGGTCATCATCAAGTAAAAGCTGTTCCTAAGCAACCTGCCTTTGGCAAAGACAACAATAGGCTTTCATGTTTATGCAAAACATGTGGTCACAAATTGTGACCACATGTTTTCTAATCCTTAAATATCAGGCTCTGTTTATGCCTTCGTAGATGCCGATGACGAGGTCTTCGATGGTGAATGGTTTTGGGATGTATCCGTTCATTCCTGCCTTGGTGCAGGCGTCTATGTCGCTGCGAATGACGGAGGCGGTGAGTGCCAGTATGGTGGTGTCTTTTTTTGGTGAGGCGAACTCGGTGCGGATTCTTCGGGTGGCTTCGAGGCCATCTACCACCGGCATCTGCACGTCCATGAGGATGATGTGATAGTCATCGGCATGGAGTTTGTCTATGGCATCCTGTCCGTTTTCGGCTTCGGTAATTTGGATGTTTTCAATCTTCATCTCCAAGGTATCTACCGCCACCATGCGGTTCATCATGTTGTCGTCGGCCAGAAGCACCTTGATGCCCTTGAGTGCATCGAGAATTTCCTGTGTGATGACTTGCTCGTTCGAATGGGTAGTTTCTTCGGTGGCTATGGGGAAGTTTATCTTGAACCCGAATCGGCTTCCATGTCCGGGTTGGCTGGTTACGGCTATGGTTCCGCCATAGAGCTCTACCAGCTGCTTGGAGATGGTTAGGCCCAAACCGGTGCCTCCATATTTTCGTGTGGTGTCGGAGGAAGCTTGGGTAAAGCTTTGGAATATCTTGCCCAGTTGCTCTTCGTTCATCCCTATGCCGGTATCGTGTATGGCGAAGTCGATTTCGCAATGGGTGTCGGTCAGGTTCAGGGTTTTCAACGAAATGGTGACGGAACCTTTTTCGGTGAACTTGATGGCGTTTCCGCAGAGGTTTATCAAAATCTGGTTGAGGCGGGTAGGGTCGCCAAGCAGGAATTGTGGAATGGTATCATCAAAATCAATCTGCATGGCCAGGCCTTTCTCTTCGGCTTTGTGCTGCATGGTTTCCTGCACCAGGTTCACCACTTCGGGCAGGCTGAAATCGGTCTGTTCGAGTTCCATCTTTCCGGCTTCTATCTTGCTTAGGTCCAAGATGTCGTTGATGATGACGAGGAGATTCTCAGAAGACTTCTTGATGCCCTTGAGGTATTTCATCTGTTCGGGCAGCATCTTCTTTTCGAGCAATATGTTGGTCATCCCAAGCACGGCATTCATGGGTGTACGTATTTCGTGGCTCATGTTGGCCATAAACTGGTCCCTGAATTTTTGAGTCTGGATGAGGTTGTCTCTGGTTTCGCTCAAATCGGCCAAGGTGGCATTGAGGTCTTTGGTGCGTTCCATCACCAGCTTCTCCAGTTTTGCTTCCTTGCTTCGAGCCTCCAGAAGGGCGGTGTTGTTAGAGTTTCTTAACCGATGAAAGTTGATGGCGAAAATGTTTATCACCAATTGCGGATAGATGTGGGCAAGAGTATAGAAAACCTCTTTTTTGATGATGATGACATAAAGATCCGATTCGGCCACGATGGTTACCGTTGCGGTTTCATTGGCCAAAAAGCTTTCTCCCAATATTGCCAAATCGCCTAGTATGGCCAACTGTACATCTTCATTGTATATGCCTACCTTGCCTGATCGGATTACGAACAGCCCTGCAGGTATGTCGCCTTTATGAAATAAGGTTTGACCTTTTTTGTAGGTGGTTATTTCGGCACTGGTCAGCAGTTCCTTGATGACATAATCTTCCAGGTTCTTGAACAGGTCGCATTTTCTTAATTCAGCTAAATTTTCCATAAAGAATCATTTGTTAATAGTGGATAGAATTTTGTTTGGCGGTAAAAATATATTTTTAAAACTAAAGTCTTATTCGGCCTTTATGTTTCGCACCAGCAGTTTCTTGATCACTTGCCTTGATGGCACCCACGCAGCGAACAAGCCGATGGCGAATACCGTGAAAAACACAATGATAAAGTCGGTAAACAGCAAATTGACAGGATAGTATTTTATGATAAAACTCCCGCTGCCGGATAGTTTTACCAAACCAAACCGCTGCTGTGCCAAACAGATGATGAAACCCAAGAACAATCCGCCGACAGCACCGGCAAGGGTTATCATGATGCCTTCATAAAAGAATATCTGCTTGATTTGAATGGCATCGGCGCCCAGATAATGAAGTATGGTGATGTCATCTTTTTTATCGATTATCAGCATCGTCAGCGAACCGATGATGTTAAAGGTGGCAATGATCAATATGAAGGAAAGAATCAGGTAAATGGCCCATTTCTCCGATTTGAGGATCTTGTATAAGGTCTCTCTTTGTTCGAACCTGTCCTTTACCTCGAATTTGTCTCCAACCAATCGATGTATGTGCTGTTTGGCATCATTGATATCAGTTCCTTTATCGAACCCAAGTTCTATGGCAGTTAGTGCTGAATCCGTTTCCAATAGTTCCCTTGAAAACCTTAATGGGACTATAATGTAATGGGCATCAAAATCCTGCTGAATGGCAAACACC
Source organism: uncultured Bacteroidota bacterium (assembly GCA_903911135.1). Taxonomy (GTDB): domain Bacteria; phylum Bacteroidota; class Bacteroidia; order AKYH767-A; family JABDAW01; genus JABDAW01. The sequence continues at coordinate 16,134 of CAIWCG010000060.1, read as the reverse complement.
CCTGCAGGAAGTATGTTCAGTTGGTTGATGGATTCGGGACTGTTTGGGGCAAAATGCCCTCTTGCCGGAACATACACTTGAAGCGATTTGTTGATGTCAAGTAAATTCAAGGATAAACCGCCTGCAACTCCTTGGCCTATGACGGCAAAATTCTTTTCACCGTTTTCAAGGATCAAGGTACCATCTATCATCATCGAATCAAGACCGGTCATCTTTATGAAATTAGAATCTACTCCTTTTAAGGTTACGATTGCTTGCTTGTCATCATACCTAAGCAAAGCGTTTTCTTCAAGAACATGGGTTACATATTTTATTCCCTTGACCTTTTTCAAATCTTCATCAGAAATGGAATTATAATTGAAAGTCTTGCCTTCTACAGAGGTTATTCTTATTTCTGCATCAAAAGAATTATAAAGTGATACAACCAGTTTTTCCAATCCGTTAAAGACTGAAAGAACAATAATCAACGCCATCGTTCCAATGGTGACGCCGACTATCGAGATGATAGAAATGATGTTGATTACATTCCTTGATTTTTTAGATATTAAATATCGTTTGGCTATGTAAACAGGGAAGTTCAAGACTTTATCCTAATTTCCTATTCTTTCCAAGCCTTCACTATCAAACCGGTACCTGTAGGATGGCTTGAATGGGTATCAATATAGTTTAAAATGAAAGAAAAGGGATAGGTTATCAAGTAATAAAAAGGAATTATGATGAAAAATATCTTTGATACTCCAAGTAGCTGGATTGGATATTTCATTGAAAGTTTCCAAGCAATTTTTCCTGGCGTACCATAAGAATAGCGTGCATCAATCCTGTTAAATCCGGCAGAGCGCAACTTGTCTTCGATTTCCTTGATATTATATCCGTTTCGAACATGCTCTTCGATAAAAGAAGTATCATCATCATCATGGATATCTGAACCTCCTTGATCGGAAGGGGTGGAAATCAATACCATACCATTCTTTTTTAATGAAGCGCTGAAATTCTTGAATACTTCAACATCTTCAAGGATATGCTCCATCACATCCACTGATAATATTAGGTCGAATGCATTATTGTTTCTGAATTGCGTCAAGTCAGCAACCTTGAATTCCACATTGCTTACTCCTATCTGTTTGAAAAATTTATTGCAGTCAGCCACTTGTTCATCCTTTACATCGACAGCAAGGATGCTAGCAGATTTAATTTTTTGTGACATATAATAGCTGTATTGCCCAAATCCGGAACCAGCATCTAAAATTGAAACTTTGCCTTTGATGGAATTGTTCCAAAGTTTTAGTTCCTTATGAACATGCCATGTTCTAAGTAAAAGTAAATCCAATAAACGATAAAATATTTTTCTTAAAAAGGGAGTACGGTTAAAAACTGAACCAAGGCTTCTTTTTATAGGATCGTATTGCATAATTTTCTTGTATGTATTTCTATTTATTCTTTTGCGGTGTTATTTTGGTCTGTGTTTAGATTTCGGAAAAGCTTTTCAATATTCTCTGCATATTCGGCCGAATCATCAATATAAAAAACCAATTCTGGGATGTGCCTGATTTGATTTTTCATTCGTTCACCCAAATGTTTCCTGATTTCTTTCGTATGATTATTTATTTCTGATATCACCTTTTCACCATCTTTAACATTGAAAAGACTGATGAAAATTTTCACCAGGGATAAATCAGGGCTAACCTTCACTGTCGTTATGGTTATAAAATTATTACCATAATATCCTTTGCCATGATGAAGGAAAATCTCACTTATCTCTTTCTGGATAAGTTTTGCATATTTGTTCTGTCTTTTTGAATCCATAATACGGCAAAACTATCAAAAATAAATTAGATGAATCAGAATAATCATGTTTTTTTGTATATTTGCAAGACAATTATAAAGAATTTGACCAATGAAACAGTACCTTTTAACATTTACGCTTTTGTTCACTGTCATGTTGACAACAGCACAACCATTCAAGCCAGGAAATATCCTGTTAAGTGGCGAAAAATTATTGAATTATAAGTTGGGTGTATCCATTTATACCAGCGAAAAACCATTGTACGGAGGGGCTTTGGATATTTGTCTGCCTATAAAAATGGATTCGGGTTTCTTTTCTTTGGGTGGTTTTTATGGAAAAACTTCCATGCTCAGCCATCATAATTACCCATACGCTCCCATTCCAAATGCTCATTATGACTATAACTGGGATTTTCAAGTTATTGGCGGCCGAATTGCGTATCATTATGATTTGTTGTGCATCAAACATCTCGATACTTATATTGGCGTGCAGGTAAGTTATGTTAAGGTAAACTTTAATTATGAGGATAATTATTATACTTGGCTAAACTCTAACCCAACCTATTCCAATAATTCAAAACAATTAAGCATTTATAAACCACCAACTTTTACCGACAAGTTTCATTATAATGCCTATGCGGGCGTTCGATACGATATTTTCAATATTCTTGGAATTTTTGGTGAGGCAGGAGTTGGGATGTCCAGTTTTCAAATTGGAGCAAGTTTGAAAATCTGATTTTCATATTTATACACATCCTATTATATTGCTAAATAGGTTATTGATGACATTAACAATGACCATAGAGGTATTTATAGGTAAAATCTACATCTGTGCTAAGGATTAGAGTACGATTTTCCTTTAACTCTACTTATAAAAACCGATTTTGTCCTATTAGGCGGTGTTGTCAACCATCGTGACGGCACTTTCCTTGGTTTGGATGGCGCCGTCAGCCATTCGGATGGTGCTTTCCTTGGCTTGGATGGCGCCGTCAGCCATTTGGATGGCGCTTTCCATGGCTCGAATGGTGCTTTCCATGGAGAGGATGGCACTTTCCTCGGCTTGGATGGTGCTTTTCTTGGCTTGGATGGCGCCGGCCAACTGTTGGATGGCGATTTTCTGGACATGGAAGGCACCAGTAAAAGGAAGGTTATTTGGAGGATTATCAATAATTAAATATAGACTGATTGTGTAGAATGTCATTATTTATAAAACTTTCTTTAGATTTGCGCAATGGAAAATCAAGAAAATAGGGCTTCGGAAGAAGAAAACAAAAGCGTTGAACCAATGGAAGAAAAACAAGAACTATCATCTACTGATGAAAAAATGACTTCAATGGAAGTGGAAAACATTCATGAAGATTCAAATGCAGAACCAACAGCGGCACCTGTTGCTGAAATTGCTCCAGATTTAATTGCAGAGGAGCATAATTTGGTTGATGAGCAACTGATTGTTCAGCATGATGATGTGGAGGCGAAAATAGCCGAGGCGCAACAGGAAGACTATTCCGTTTTGAATAAAACTGAACTGATTAAGAAGTTGGAAACGGTTTTGACAACGGACGACGTAGAGTCGGTAAAGAAGAATGTAAAGGATATCAAGACGGCCTATCAGCTTCAATTAAAAGAAGAATATGATTCCAAATTAAAGGCGTTTTTTGAAAGTGGCGGCAAGAAGGAAGAATTTTCATTGGCTAAGGATAATGATGATCAGCAATTTGAAACTTTGATTTTGCTTTTTAACCATAAAAGGGCAGAACAAAGAAAAAATATGGAGAAACAGATGAATGATAATCTTGAACAAAAGAAGGTCATCATCGAGGAGCTGAAAACACTGTTGGAAAGTGGAGGAAATATCAGTCTTTCATTGAAAAAATTACATGATCTTCAGAATAAATGGAGGGCGATAGGATATGTACCCCAACAATTTATGGAGGATTTGTGGAGGAGTTATCAGTTTTATATAACCAAGTTTTATGATTTGATAAAGATCAATCATGACTTAAGGGATATGGATTTTAAAAAGAATCTTGAACTTAAAACTGAACTGTGTGAAAAAGCTGAAGATCTGTTGCTGGAGCCATCCATAAGGAAATCATTGCAAGAGGTAAGAGTGTTGCAAGAAAAATGGAGAAGCATCGGTCCTGTTAAGTTGGAATATAAAGACATCATTTGGGAACGGTTCAAATCGGTTTGTGATAAGATATACGAAAAGGCCAAAGAATTTTTAACTGAAAAGGATGAAGAGTTCAAAAAGAACTTGGACGCAAAAACAGCCTTATGCGAGCAAGCTGAATTGATTGCAAACGCCAGCTATACCAGAGTAAATCATTGGCAAACTGCCACAGATGAAATTGAAAAATTATTGGAAGATTGGAAGAAGGTTGGATTCGCGGCAAAGGAAAAGGGAGAGGCCATATGGAAACGATTTAATGAAGCTAGGAATAAGTTTTTTGATGATAAGACGACCTTCTTCAAGAGCCTGAAACAATCTTTGAATCACAATACCCAATTGAAGACAGATATCATTAATGAAGTCACTTCGTTGAAAACAAGCACCGATTGGAAAAATACAACCGAAATAATCCAAAAGCTTCAAGAACAGTGGAAGTCGATAGGACCGGCGCCTAAAAACGTCAATGATAAGCTTTGGGAAAAATTCAGGGCTGAATGCAACGAGTTCTTTGATAATAAAAAGAATCACTTTGGGGCAAAGGATGAACAAGAAGCTGCAAACCTGAAACTGAAAGAAGAGCTGGTTTCAAGGATTGAACAATATCAGTTAAGTCATGATAATGCTGAAAACATGAATGCCCTTAAAGAATTCCAGAATGAATGGATGTCGATAGAATTTGTTCCTATGAAAGCCAAAGAAAGGATTAATAGGGCTTATCGTGATGCAATAGACAAGAAATTCGAAGGAATCATAGGTTCAACGAATGAAAGGTCAAGAGGTTATAATTCATCGCAAGGTTACGATCGAAATGGAGGCCCTCAATCAAATGGGTTTGGTGATAGACGTGAAGATTCTCGAAGTTCAGGTGCTCAAGATAAAATTAGAGACCTTGAAAAAGAAGTGTCCGTTTGGGAAAACAATATCGGTTTCTTCGGCAAATCCAAGGGAGCCGAAAAGTTGAAAGAAGAAATGATGGAAAAGATCAGTAAGGCAAAGGAACAGATTGCTGAACTGAAAAAACAATCCAAGAGCGCATAATAATATATTGCTTCAGAAAATTGGAACTTGATTTCATAGAAACCCTTCCATCATTTATTAGTATATCCATTTTATTGCTTTATGAATACAACTGACAACACTCCAAAAGGAGACGAATTATTTAAGAATATAATTTCGCATTGCAAGGAATATGGATACATTTTTCCTTCAAGTGAGATTTATGATGGACTTAGTGCTGTTTATGATTATGGTCAATATGGCGCTGAACTTAAGAAAAATCTACGTGATTATTGGTGGAAATCCATGGTTCAGATGCATGAAAATATTGTTGGCATCGACTCAGCCATATTCATGCACCCTACCATTTGGAAGGCCTCCGGCCATGTGGATGCGTTTAACGACCCTTTGATTGATAACAAGGATTCAAAGAAAAGATATAGGGCCGATGTCTTGATTGAAGACCATGTAAACAAAATAGATGCTAAGATTACAAAGGAAGTGGAAAAGGCAGCCACTCGTTTTGGTGATTCTTTCAATGAAGAAACTTACCGTTCCACCAATCCACGTGTACTTGAATATCAGAAAAAAATTGATGAAATAAACAATCGTTTCAAGATCGCAATGGATAACAATGATTTGATTGAGGTGAAGCAAATCATCATCGATTGTGAAATCGTTTGCCCTATTTCAGGTTCAAGAAACTGGACGGATGTTAGGCAATTCAATTTGATGTTTTCAACCCAAATGGGGTCGGTTAGCGAAGACTCGGGCTTAATATATCTTCGTCCTGAAACGGCACAGGGGATATTCGTAAATTTCTTGAATGTTCAGAAGTCTGGACGGATGAAGATTCCTTTTGGAATAGCTCAAACCGGAAAGGCGTTTCGAAATGAAATTGTGGCCAGGCAATTTATATTCCGAATGCGTGAATTCGAACAGATGGAGATGCAGTATTTTGTTCGTCCGGGTGAAGAGATGGAATGGTACAATTACTGGAAGTCTGAACGAATTAAATGGCATCGTTCGCTTGGCTTTTCTGAAAGCAAACATCGTTTTCACGACCATTTGAAACTGGCTCATTATGCCAATGCAGCTGCCGACATTGAATATGATTTCCCTTTCGGCTTCAAGGAATTAGAAGGCATACATTCTCGTACTGACTTCGACTTGAAAGCACATGAAGCCTTCTCTGGAAAGAAACTGCAATACTTTGACCCTGAACTGAATGAAAACTATACACCTTATGTGGTGGAGACTTCCATCGGGTTGGATCGTCTGTTTCTCGCTGTCATTTCCAATTCCTATCACGAAGAAAAATTGGAAGATGGTTCCGAGCGCGTTGTGTTGAGGCTTCCTGATTTCCTTGCACCTGTAAAGGCCACGGTAATGCCATTGATGAAAAAGGATGGTTTGCCGGAGAAGGCAAGAGAGATAATGGATATGCTCGTTTGGGATTACAATTGCCAATACGATGAAAAGGACAGTATAGGTAAACGATATAGAAGGCAAGATGCAATCGGCACTCCATTTTGTATCACTGTCGATCATCAGACATTGGTAGACCAGACCGTCACCATCCGATACCGAGATTCGATGAAGCAGGATAGGGTTCCGACTTACACAGTTTCAGGTTTGATTGCCGAAAAGGTGAACATCAAGAACAGAAGTTAAAATTATATTTTGTAATTTTGTGTCCTTATAATTAAAATAACTATCATGACACAAAAAAAACAACTTTTATTTAGCCTGGCTCTGGTGCTGATCATGTTCTTTTTCCTTAGCGAAAAGACAACAGCTCAAAACACCAACAAGATTCATTGTTACTTTCATAATCATGGTAGCGTGGATTATTACGTCAAGATTTTGGACGAGTATAAGATGAAGGAAAACGTGCAGTGCTATACCAACATGATGGACTCCCTGCTGATGTGGACCAGTTCTGACAGCATCGAGAAAAGTATCCGAATTTTCGATAATATACTAAAGCATACCGAAGGAATTTATGCCGAACAGAGCGACAAGGTTCTCGATTTTTTGATGGAGATTTATTTTGCCGATTTCTTCCGATACCTTATGGCAAACAAAACCTGCACGCTGGGTATTTTGTTTGAAGACAAGTATGGCTATTCCATCTTCGATGCCAAAGACAAGAAGACCGAGAAGGAGAAGTTCTATGCCGAATTTGATCCGAAGATAGAGAAATCGACCATGAGCCCCGAGGAAAAGGAGAAAGCAAAGAAATATCTTCGTTCCTATCATTTTTCGAGAGACTAACAGCGCAAGAACCAGCTAATAATTTCTTTTTAGGGCGACCGCAAGCAGCAGCGAAAAAAAAGCCGCTGCTTGAGGTCTGCGTGTTATAGGTGGCGTTCCGTTTCATAGATCAAATATTTACCTTAATAATCTCTCATGATGTTCTTATAATTGCTTTGCTATAGGCAAGCTATCATAGGAGTGTCAACATCTGGAAATGAAAAATCCCTCTGATACATCCGAAATATCGGGTCAGAGGGATTTTTATAATAGATGAAAGCGTTGGGCTATTGCAGCACTATTTTTCTTGTCAAAGTTTCCTTGGCAGTTGTTATCGTGATGAAATAAATGCCTTTAGGCTGTTTATCAAGGCTGATGATATGGTCATAAACGCCAGTGTTGTTTTTATTGTTTTCCTGATAAACCACTTGTCCGCCAAGGTTAGATATGCTGATGTTCACCTGGCTGTTGTCTCCTGTCGAGAAATGTACTGAAACCTTGTCGTTGGCAGGGTTTGGATAGATGAGCAGGTTGTTTTCTATGGACGAATGTTCCTTCACATCGGAGCCTATCATGCCTATCCTCAAGCCATTTCCGAAACTGTTAACCCACACTTGGTTGGTATTGTATGGGTTGAAATATACTCGGTTCGGTTGACGGAAAGGGTAACCAGCCACTTGTGTGAAAGTAGGCGTGGCTGCATTGATGTTGGTGGTGAACCATAAACCGTTTGTTTCGGTAGTCATGTATGCTTGGCCCGAATGAGTAGGGTCGAAAGTAATGGAATAAACCCTATCTTGGGCATTGATGCGAGTCCAGGAAGTGCCACGGTTGGTGGTTCGATATAAGCCACCAAGACCGTTTGGAGGACCGCCCCAACCACTGAAGACGCAGCAATACCAGGTGTTTTGAGTGGCATCATAAGGATCAATGACCAAATCCATGGTCCAATATTTCATTCCTGCATCAGTCTTGTCCACCCAAGTAGTTCCGTGGTCAGCACTGCTGAAAACACCTGAACTTGCAGTAAAAGCAGGAGCTCTTCTGCCAGAATAACTCACCACCAAGGATCCATCATTCAGTACTCGGATATTGAAGGGATGGCCTTCGGTATTGGGAGGATTGGTACAATGTGTCCAAGTTGAGGTGGCCCCATTTTGTATATCGTTGCACACCCAAATGCCTCCGGCAGAGCCAGAACCGACATGGTTGATGACACTGGCATACATCCTGGTAGGGCTCGTAGGATCAAGTGCCAACCAGATGACCGGCTTTCCGAAATTATGCATGGTTGTGAAGGTGGCACCTCCATCTGTTGACATCATTACAGCACCTGTTCCTGCATCCAGTTGTGCATCGGCCAAACGAGTGCTTTCATACATGTCATGCACGCTGGAAGTGGCTGCATAGATGGCATTGTGAGTTGGGTCGTTAACGAATTTGTAAGTCGTATTGTAGTTGTTGAGACCGGTATAATCGAAGCCCCAAGTATTGCCTCCATCATTGCTTCTAAGGGCATGAATGTCGGTATATCCTGCAAAGATATGGGTGGCGTCTTTCCACATCAAGTCCCAGCTTGCTGTTGGTTCTATCCCATTCCCATGATAGTAATGACGAGTTGGAGTAGTGGCATTTGCTGGGTTAAGGTCGGCAGCAGGAACATATGCTCCTTGCCAAGTGGCACCACCATCGGTGGTCTTGGAAGTAAAGCCCATGTCGGTGAAAATCGCCTTGTTTGGGTCGGTAGCTGCCACGCTGATGCCATAGATATATTGAGGCCATGTCCATTGAAAATCTCCACCTTGACCGCAATAACCTGTCTTGATATTTTGATTGTTGGCAGTATTGAAAACATGCGTCCAAGTAGCTCCTGAATCAATTGTTTTAAGAACGATGGGTGCACCGGTTGAATTGTTTTCACCGGCAATATAGGCTACATTGATATTGTTTGTTGCCATAGCCACACAGAATGGATTGTCTGTACTGGCAGTAATTCCATTGATCTTGGGAATCCAGTTGCTGGCACTATAATCCATCGAATATACCTTTTGATAATATATGGCATCGGAACCGACACAGCCAGGATAAACATTTCCACTCGACCAGGTGATGCAAAAGAAACGTGTGACATTCCCGGTTTTGGCACCTGCAAAATTCACTATCTGTTCAGTGGTGGCTATTCCAGGCATGGTGGGGGTATTGTTCCAGGTGGTGCCACCATTAGTTGAAGTAACAAGACCTTTATCTGTACATATATAGATATTGTTTCCATCCCAAAAAGTCCCTGCTATGTATGCTCCAGCAGAGTTGTTATAGAAAGATGCACCGAAAGTGGTGCCACCATTGTTTGAAAAATAAAAATTGCTGTAGTCGGTAACGATTACCTGATTGAAGTTTTGTGGGTTAGCCACCGTAAACCAAGCTCCATTTCCAGTTGTTGGGTCACCGGGCATGGTGTTCCATGTTGCCCCGGCATCAATTGATTTCTTCGGAATGTAGGCACTCGAAATGGGATCCATGTGCATGCAATACCTGATGTTGTTGTCGTTGGTGAATTCCATGTGGCTGGCATGGTTGGCCATGATAAGATGATAATCCACCACATTCCAAGTGGCACCACCATCGGTAGAATGAAAAAGATCGCTCATGTCGCAAGCCACGTACATCTCATTCGGGTTCAGAGGATTGATGCTTGGTGAAAATTGGGCACCTCCACCTCCAAGCCCTGCTGGTGAAAACAAATTTGGTTGTGCAATCGATTGTTGCATGAATGACAAAAGAAAGACAATGAGGACTCCAACGTATGGAATCGTTTTGGTAATGGTTTTCATATGCTTTATATTTTTATTGTTAATATTCCCACAAAGTTAATGAAAGTTTTTTTCATTTCCAAGTTTCAAGATAAATTTTCTACCCTCATATTGCTAATTGGAAATATATTGTCTAATTTTGCCCTCTATAAATCATAGAAATAATTCACATGAATAAAAAAATTACCCTAATGATGTTGCTGCTGCTAGTTGTCGGCGCGATTAAAGCCCAATCTGTCAGTCCGTGGGTTATATCCTCCAGTGGTGGCTATTTTCAGAATGCCAACTTCTCCGTATCATCCACCTTTGCCGAGATGACCTTGGTGGAGACTTTTGGCAACGCCAACAACTTCCTCACCCAAGGGTTTCAACAACCTTTTGCCTTATCCACCGATGTGCCGGCAATTCCCACTCCTGAAGTAAACAAGTTCAAGGTATATCCTAACCCTAACAATGGCTTGTTTGCCGTAAATTACCAGTTGAATGAAACGGGGCAGTTGGGCTTTAAGGTTTACGATTTGTTAGGCCAACAGGTATATAGCCGTTCCATAAGCCAGTCGATGGGCATTCATGAAACGAGTTTCAGTTTATCCAATCTTAATTCGGGAATTTACTTCCTCGAAACCACCTTTGTTCCTGTTTCGGGCAAGCAAATCGTTACCAACCAAAAAATAAACATTCTCCGATAGCGAACTAAGCATATAAGAAAAGAGGCTGGTCATCACGATCAGCCTCTTTTTTTATGGATGAATGGGATGGCCTTTTAAAAAGTAAAACACATCTTGATTGAAATGTTTGGGAATACCTTTTCATCTGTAATAATTTTATCAATAAATAGTACTTTTGAATATGGTATGGATTCCTGTTTGGCACCATTCATTATTGAAGGAATAAAATTCTGCGTCCCATTTATTATTGCAAAAATGTTGAAAGTTGGACTTAGTGATAGTCGAAAGTTTCTTTTTAAATAGGTAATCCCAATAGGAATTTGAATTAAAATCGGTTGAGATTTGTCTGTTATTACATCTTCTCCACCCACATCAAGTACAGTAGAGAAGTTTAATGTTTTTATGCTAAAACTACCCTTTATTGCAACAAAAAAATGTAATGATTTTTCACTTGGTAAAAACCGAGTGAATTGATAATTCAGATTAAAATTTGTAAAATGTCCATAAGATGGAGCAACCGCACCAACCATTTTGTAATCTTTATAGTCCTGTTCATTATATCCAATACCAAGTGTATGAATAATTCTATTGTCATGCGTTATATAATTAAACTCAATTAGGGGCATATACAAGGCATCATGAAAAGCATTTATATACAACTTTTCTTTATAGTCCAATCTAACAGAACTTCTATCAACATATCGACAAAATGGATATTGATTGGTATGTGTATTTAATGTATTAACGGAAAAACCCACCGAAACCCCGAAATGATTTTTACTGATGCTGTCGGATTGAGAATGGCTGTGGAGACTCACAAAAACCAACAAAACTAGGCTTAGTATCTTCTTCATTTGGTCAGCAAAAGTATAAAATAACCTCCATTATTTAAGTGCTTCTTTTATTGAATCGATAACCAAAGCCTAAATTGATGCCCCATTTCTTGTTCTCAAAATCTATAAATCTGCTTTTTAAAAATCTATATTAAAATAAGTAGTATCTGTATAATTTGAATGTGTAAGGACACTACCAGTGAATAATTGAGAATCGGATGATAAATTTATTCCATAATAATGATGGACAATCCAAGAAATGGTTACTGGATTATTTGAAGGAACTTTTTCATAAATGTAAATAGGATGATTAGTTTGGGTGGCATCAAAATCTAAAGTACAATGACCACATTCATAACTGGAATAGTATAATATCCAACTTTCGTATGTGTAACCATTTGGGGGCGTAACTAGTCGTGCTCTTATACCTAATGTTGTTTGCCTGTTACATTGTATGATGTTTTCAGATGTATTACTGGTTTGTTGCAAATAATAGTCTTGTGGAAAATACGTGGAATCTGAAAATTCAATATAATTTATTTGGTATTTATCCTCTGGAATGAAATTATAGTCAATATATCCATTTGCATCTGTGTACCCTATTGAGAAATAATCGGTGTGCCCGTAATCAGTATTACGAACCAAAACCGCTTTGCATCCTATGATAGGTAATTTGGTATGATCATCTATAACCTTAAATTTACAGATATTTGAATTAACGGAGTCCTTTTTGCATGTTGTTAAAAATAAAACTAACAAAACACAAACACAATATTTAATCGTTATCTTCTTCATTTGGTCAGCAAAAGTATAAAATAATCGCTTTAATTCCTAATAATCCCTAAAAATCAGGTTTTGGGAGTTTTCGGTTTTCGAGGCATTTAATACGGGGAAACGGTTTTTTTATACTGTAAAATCTCCCCACACAGACACTAGGCTCCATCTAGCTCGAGCTGGATGTAGCCTAGCTCGAACTGGATGGAGCATAGCTCGAACTGGATGGAGCCTAGCTCGAGCTGGATGGAGCCTAGCTCGAGCTGGATGTAGCCTAGCTCGAACTGGATGGAGTTTAGCTCGAACTGGATGGAGCCTAGCTCGAACTGGATGGAGTTTAGCTCGAACTGGATGGAGCCTAGCTCGAACTGGATGGAGTCTAGCTCGAACTGGATGGAGTCTAGCTCGAGCTGGATGGAGATTTGTCTTATCATTAATCATCAGCATAAAAAAAGCCACGAACCCCAATTTTTCAGGATTCGTGGCCATTCAGATTTTTTGGTGAGTTTTATTTCACCCTTACGGCAATGATGTCGCTTTCCCGCACCTTAACGCCATGACGGATTTCGGCAACGGAAACATTTTGCATGGCTCCAGATACCAAGCCTGCAATGGTAACATGGGTAACGTCGGTAGGCTGTGCCCTGGTGAAAGCCGTTCGGTCGGCATTCCATAATTTAAGATCATAAGCACTGCCATCAGGACCTTTAGGCAAAATCAAATCAATTTCTCCGGTACTTACACCGGATTCTCCTGAAAAGACTTGTGCAATCGTACCCCCTTTTCCGCGTACGTGAAATCCATAATGTTCGCACACCACCACACTTAAATCGTGGTGCAAATCCATATAGTCCTGCACCGGCGACATGATTTTTTTCAAGCCCTTGTTAAGGTTATACCAGGCCAAAATCGCTTCCGCTTCTGTCTTGGCATCACGAACGGCCTTGATTAGCGGAGTAAGGTCGGTAAGCAGCGAAGGAGTAATGGTTACATATGTAGTGCTTGCTCCTTTTGTCTGGATGGATTCACCCAATTCTGCCTTTCCTTCGGCATCATCAGGTGCATTAATGCATGCAGTAACTACAGCATTGGGGTTAGGAACGCTCATGGCCACGATGTTCACCCTGGCTTGGTCCCTTTTCTTTTCGTTGTTCGAGCGGTCGTCCAGACAAAATTCAACTCTTGTATTCCTGTTTTTCTTGGACGCGGAATCGCTGTAGAGCCTATTTTTTATCCTTCTGTTTCCTCTGTTGAGCAACAGAACTAGTATTTTCATCATAATTATTATTTTTTTATGAATGAATCTTTAGGTTCGGAACACCCCGACTTAGAGGCATTCGCTAAACGGATATTGCGGTTTGTTTACGGTGCCTTGAGAATCCTACAACAAGGCACTTGGGTCATAGACTGGTATCGTCCCAAAAGGCTCTCGGATGAAAAGGGAAATCGCGTTCTTGTTTCATGATTTATTATGAATGTAAAATTACAAAAAATTAATTTGATATCAAACAAGCATCTTGAATAATATTCTGCCATTCCCGCGTTTTATTTATTTTTAACCGCTCAACAGCACATGATAACCTCCAAGAAATTGAAAACCAGGCCGAAAAAAAGATTAGTCGTTTCGCTCTTGCTGGCCATACTTTTGTTTTGGCTGGCCAACTTTTTGCAGCATCATGTTCACTTCAACGACATCGAGCCGAAGGATACGCAAAAGGCCATTCAAGCCACCATCAGCGCCAAGGAAAAGGAGATGAAAGCTGCTCTGATGAAAGCAAAGGACATCGTGCTGAAAGACCAATGGATACTATATAACAACGACTTCCACAAGAAACTTGATACCATCATTAGCAAGGATTTTTCGATACTGTATTTCAATGTTGGCGGAGACCTTCTTTATTGGTCTGATGCCCAAACTGCCTTTGAAGAAACCATGGATTCGGTGTTTGCCGGCAAGTCCTTTTTCAAGCTCAAGAATGGCTGGTACCTCTCTCAAAATGTGATAGATCGTGAACATGTTTTCATTGCTCTGTTCCCGATAAAATCCGATTATTCCATCCAGAACAAATATCTTGTCAATGATTTCAATCCTGCATTGAACATCCCCACGGGCTCGGAGCTTTTGCCTGTCATCAAGCCCAACGAAACAACTTTTTTTGATGATAAAAATGAAGCGATATTCTCGATAAAACTTCCCATCAATGGCAGCCAGTCCTCCGAGCCGTCATTGTTCGTCATGCTGGTCTATATCTTGAGTTTATGCTTTTTGACAATGGCCATCGTCACCCTCGGCAAGCTGCTTTCTTCCTACCGGTTCAGCAATGCATCCTTGCTGTTTTTCACGTTGATGATCATCGGCTTGAGATATCTTTCCATTGTCTATAAGTTCCCGGCCATACTCTCCACCCAGCGCATTTTCGACCCTCATTATTTTGCCAGTTCATCTATTCTTAATTCCTTGGGCGACTTTTTCATCAATGCCGTCATTGTCTTTTATCTGGTCACCTTATTGGCCACCAAATGGAGAACGGATGTTTCTGTAAAATACATTTCAGCTACCAAAATCGGTTCCTTTTCCTTTACGCTCATCGCCTTTTCTCTCCTCATTGAAGCAGCAGGTTTCATCAATTATCTGGTCTATGGATTGATCATCAACTCCAGCATTTCCTTCAATGTAAAAAACGTTTTGGAACTGAATAATTTCAGTCTCTTCAGCTTCATCATCATGGCGCTGATGCTCATGTCGTTTTATGTCATCACGGTTTCGTTCATCAAATTCATCCGCCAACTGAAGATAAAAATCGTTCACTTGTTGATGTTATTATCAGCTTCCATATTTTTAATAATCATCATCAATTCCTCCAATCGTTTTTTCGACATCCATACCATTGCTTTCACCTTAATGATGATGATGGCAGTTTATGTTTTCAATGTCAAAAGAAAGCAACTGCCGAACTATTCAATCTATCTTTTTCTGATTTTTATTTTTTCAATATTCAGTACCCTTAAGATTTCTGAATATAGCGACCTGAAGGAAAAAAACAACCGCATTATCCTGGCTGGGAAGATAGACAAGCAAAGGGATTACATTGCCGAGCATCTCTTCGAAGATATCAATGAAAAGGTTTCGAAGGATACCTTGGTGTCCTCTTTTTTCAGTCATAGGCACAAGAATGATAACGAGATAGAAAGGATTTTCAGGCAGAATTATTTTACCGGTTATTGGAACCGTTATGATGTCATCATCGATGAGTTTAATGCCAAGGGGAAAGTTTTGTGGGATACCGCCCAGTTGGGAATGAACCTCGGTCATTTCGATAGCCTGATAAATCTGCAAGGTTCGGAAACCTTCTGCCCGAATCTTTTTTTTGTAAATAATTCATCAGGCAGGACAAGCTATCTTGCTCGGATTAGCGTCATGGATAATAAAAACAAGAGCCGCAAAAGAGCTACCTTGATCATTCAGATAAATTCAAAATACGTCCAGGAAAGAAATGGTTTTCCCGAACTTTTATTGACTGATAAAATCACCTTCTCAAAGGAATTTTCTAAATATTCGTATGCCCGATATAAAGATGGAATATTGGTCAACCAAAATGGTGATTACCCATATAGTTTTCAGATTGCTCCCTTCGGAAATCCTACCAACGACGCGATTTTCATTGACAAGGATAAATACAATCATTTGGTTTATAAAGTAAATTCTACAACCACTGTGGTGATGAGCAAACATAATGATGGAGTGATTGATTTCATTACTCTTCTTTCATACATGATTGCCTTGTTCTGCGCATTTATAGTATCACTTTTGATTATAAAAAATATTTCTAAGGGCATCACCG
>CAIWCG010000059.1 GCA_903911135.1 uncultured Bacteroidota bacterium | reverse complement strand
TGTTCTGTCTTTGTAGCGCCCATATCTTTATTTTAAGATTGCAATATTACGATAAAGATTGGAGATGGCAATAACAATCAAGATAATTTAACAAACATTTAATATGGACATGGTATTATAGCGTTCAACCATGAATAAAATTACGGCAGATTATTAAAATTTAAGAGTGACAGAACCTAAATAATTCCTGGTAGCCTGTGGATAATAATTATTTTGAGTAGCTATTTCACCACCAGAGATGTATGTATAGGTCCAACCATTCGATTCGTAATACACATTCAACAAGTTATTGACTATAAAACTTATACCAACCTCCTTTAAGGGACTTAGCTTAAAGGAGTATCTCAATTTAAAATCATTGATGTTATAGGCTTTGATAATTCGGTACTCATTGGAGGAATTGTCAAGATATTGCTTGCCTACATATTTGTCGATCAAACTAACATCAAAGTTCTTTATTGGATGCCAAGAAATCATTCCACTACCAGTCAAATTAGGAGAGAAGGCTATGTCCGTTGATGAATAATTGTTTATCCTTTGTGATGTACTGTCGTAATTATCCACATATTCAACATAGTCCATTATTTTGTTTTTACTGAAGGTTGCATTCATTGCAATGTCAAGATCCTTGCTAACCTTTATGCTTGCTTCCAACTCAATTCCTTGGCGATAACTTTTGTTTATATTCTGATGAATGTAATCACCTACATCATCTATTTTACCCGTAAGTACTAATTGGTCCTTATAATTCATATAGTAGATGTTCACCCCAAATGAGAACCACTTGGTTTGCTGTTTATATCCGATTTCAATATCGTCCAGATGCTCTGGTTTAGGTCTGCTTTGAGGTGTCGACTGAATGAAATCCTCTCTTACCGGTTCTCTATTGCCAACACAATAGGATGCATAGATTCTTTTGTCATTGCTGAAGTCATAATTCAGCCCGGCCTTTGGATTAAAAAAGTTAAGACTAATGGTTTGTGGCAGTGGCATTGAATTCATGTCATAACCAAGAAAAGTATAATCAAGAGTTCGACATTGAACATCACCAAAAAGATATAATTTCTTTGACAATTCATAATTTACCTTGGCATAAATGTTGGCATCCTTCTTTACTGCATTGTTATAATCATACTTTGTCTGATTGTCGCTGTTGCTGGCATATTGTGCCCAAACTATTTGGGTATAATGGTCTCCATTATAGCGATTGGCAGCACCGCCCAAGGTAAAATTAAACTTCTTGTTGCTGTTATAATTGATGGAAAAAGTTGTTCCATAAAACTTATTGTCCAACCACAGTTGCCTGATCAGATTGGTGCCGGTAATGGTATCCGTTCCGATGATGACATCATTCAATCCATAAGCGCTGAAGTTTCCAGCATCGGCACTGGGATTTGCAGGGTCATAAGGATCTTGTGCATTTACATATTGCTCATAATATCCATAACCATGAGTATAATGCAAGGCCGCATTGATGTTCCAATGAGTGTTTATTTGGGTAGAATAAAGCAACTGGTAATTATCCATCCAATAATTATCGGTTTCATTCTGATAGGAGTAAACATTATAGGTTCGATGGGTAGCTAGGCTATCCTGTGGCACCCCATTCCAAGCCTGATAGGTCTTTTCATAACCCGATGAAACATTAAACTTCAAAACGCTTTTCTTTCCATAATAACCTCCAGATGCAAAGAACGACTGGAGCTTTGAAGTACCACGATCGATATATCCATTGGAAGAAATATCCGACAAGCGCCCTTCAAAATTCCATCGTTCATTTATCAATCCCGTTCCAAATGAAAGCGTATTTCTCCAAGTGTCAAACGAACCATAGGTAGTGCTTTGCTGTGCATGAGCCAAAGTATCCAAAGCCGTAGTCTGCATGTTGATGGTAGCTCCAAAAGCACCGGCACCATTGGTAGATGTGCCCACACCCCGCTGAATCTGAATGTTGTCCACAGAAGAAATCACATCTGGCATATCCACCCAATAGGCACTATGATCTTCCGCATCATTTACAGGAATTCCATTGATGGTAACATTGATTCTCGTGGCATCGCTTCCCCTTATCCGTAGGTAGGTATAGCCAATCCCCGTTCCGGCATCAGAAGTTTCCACGACCGAAGGAGTAAGCTTCAGCAGGTAAGGAACATCCTGGCCCACATCATCCCTTTCTATGTCACTTTTGCTAAGGTTCGTCACTGCCATTCCCGACTTGTCATTTACTCGGGTGGCTATCACTGTAAACTCATCCTCCATTACGGCACTCCTTTCCATTTCAAAATCCTTGGTCATGCTGGTAGCAAGGTTTATTTTCATCAACACTTCCTTATACCCTATCCTCGAAACCTTGACTTCATAATCGCCGGCACCAAGATTCTGAATGCCATAATTCCCATCAAAATCGGATGTAGCCCCCATAAAAGTCTTCAGCAACACCAAGGTAGTGCCCGGCAGCGGTTGTTTGCTTTCCATATCAGTAATCTTTCCAGAGAGGGTAAACTGACCGAACCCCAAAAATGGCATGCCAAGCATGACCAACAGAACCAGATATTTTCGTATCATAGCACAAATAATTTATGGGGAGCTTAAGATCGGCAATGAATTTGCCACTTCCTACGCCGGCATTACCCGGATCAGGTTCTATGGGTATGATCTCAGCCCGATTTGTTAAGGCACCCCTGGTTTATAATGCTGCGAAAATAGAAAAAATTAAAATATTCCCCCACCACATTTATAATTCATGATTCAACATTTATAATTCCGATTAGGAGCCTATGTTCACTTCTCGTATCATGTACGTCCCGCTATCCGCTGTAGCC
>CAIWCG010000058.1 GCA_903911135.1 uncultured Bacteroidota bacterium | reverse complement strand
GTTTAAGGGTTACAGATGTGTTGGGCAGGGAGGTTTATGCTTATAATCTTACCAATAGGTCTGGCCAAGAAACCATTTCTTTGCCATTAAGCCAAGGCATTTACTTTTGGCAAGTGCTGCAAGAGCACAGCGTTTCCGCCACGGGCAAGCTGGTCATCATCAAGTAACTCCATATAATTTCGTAATTTTGCATTATGAAATCAATAACCATAAACCTACCTGACAACGTTGATCTTACCGAAAAGGAAGCAGCCATGATACTTGCCGCCAAGCTCTACGACATGGAAATACTTACCATGGGCCGTGCCGCCGAACTGGCAGGCATAACCAAAAGAGAATTCATGGAAACAGTTGGAAACTACGGTGTTCCTACCTTCAAATATACCCTGGAGGATTTAAAACACGATATGGATGTGGTCCGCAACCATCGTATCTGATTCGAGCTGCCTGATTCTTCTGACAAAAATCGGAGAATTGGATATCTTGAAAAATCTCTATAAAGAGATCATCATCACTTCTATCATAGCAGGTGAGTATAAATTATCGCTGCCTCCATGGATAAACGTGATTGACCCAAAGAATGTGGAATATCAAAATGAATTGTTGAATACCGTTGATATCGGCGAAGCAAGTGCCATCGCATTAGCTGTGGAAATGAAAAAATTGCGAATTAATTCTTGATGATAGGCAAGCAAGGAAATTGACAACCAAATTAGGGCTGACGTTTACCGGAACATTGGGTGTTTTGATAGAGGCTAAGGATGCGGGCTTAATACCGGCATTAAAACCTATATTTGATAAAATTGAACTTACTAATTTTCATTATTCGAAAGAGTTATTACTCGAAACATTAAGAAGTGTTGGCGAGTAAATCACTCGTATTCACCAAAGTTGGTCATCATCAAGTAGGTTTTAATGATAATAGCTCTTACCGGCCATCATCAATAAAGCATCAGCATTAAATGAAAAATGGCCTTGAGAATCATCATTCCCAAGGCCATTTCAGCTTTCTATTCTGTCCGAAAACTAATCTACATTGTCATGCAGATACGAATTGTTTTCATTCAGATTGATGTTTCCATTGGCATCCGGCCCCAAGGTGTATCTCGAGATGCTCGATTGGCTTGATGGCGTAACCGTATCCAGTTTCACATTCTTTCTTTTATAGGCAGGCTCCTTTTCCAAATCGTTCAGGTTGCTTAACTTCAAACTGAGACCCTTCAGCTTCATCCTGCGCTCGTTCGAACGCTCCAAAGCCAAATCATCAGCTATCCTGCTTTCCATTTCATGAATTTCCTTCTCCATCGGTTTCCTGAAATTGTCATTCACCGATAAGGATTCAAAGACTGGCCTGTCTTCCGACTTTGGCTTTATCACAAATTCGACGACAGGGGTCTCTGTTTTCTCTTCGCGTTTTATCAATCGTGGCTCGTTGCTGTCCTCCACCTGTGGCTCCACCTTGTTTTCTAGGGCAGGCACTGCCTCTGGCTTTGCTTGCACCTTGTTGTCCAAAGTATGGACCGTCTTCTTGAGCTCAGGCTTGATGTTTCCAAGTTCTTCAGCCGTCTTGAAACCGGTAGCTATGATGGTAACGCTTATCTTGTCGCCCAATGTTTCATCAATGCAGTTACCCCAAATAAGTTCAGCCGTCAGTCCGGCCTCACGCTGAATGAAATCAGTGATGGAATCGATTTCATCCATCCTCACTTCATTCGTTCCAGAGGCCACATTCAACAAAATATGACGGGCACCATGTATGTTGGTGTCATTGAGCAGCGGAGAAGACAAGGCCATCTCGATGGCATTGATTGCCCTATCCTCGCCTTCAGCCACAGCAGCACCCATTATCGCCACACCACTGTCTTTCATCACCGTCTTCACATCTTCAAAGTCAACATTTATGTATCCGGTAACGGTAATGATTTCAGCAATGCCTTTCGCAGCCACCGTCAATATGTCATCAGCCTTTCCGAATGCTTGAGTCAAAGTCAGGTTGCCATACATGTCTCTTAATTTATCATTGCAGATAATGAGCAACGTATCGACATTCTCTTTCAATTCCTCCAATCCGTCATTGGCCTGGTTCTTACGTTTCTTGCCTTCAAAAGTAAAAGGAACGGTAACGATGCCAACAGTCAAGATGCCCATTTCTCTAGCCAGTTTGGCTATGATGGGTGCAGCACCAGTACCTGTACCACCTCCCATTCCAGCAGTGATAAAAACCATCTTGGTATTGTTCTCCAAGATTCTTCTTACCTCATCAAGATTTTCAATGGCTGCATTCTTTCCCACTTCTGGAATAGAACCCGCTCCTCTACCTTCAGTCAGGCTAGGCCCCAGCTGAATCTTGTTAGGCACCGGACTGATGTCAAGCGCCTGTGCATCTGTATTACAAACCATGAAATCAACGCCCTTGATTCCTTGTTTGAACATGTGGTTTACGGCGTTACTTCCGCCGCCACCAACGCCAATTACCTTTATAATTGACCCTTTTTCTTTTGCAAATTCGAATAGCATGTTTGTCATTTTTTAATTTATTTTTAGGTTATTTTGAATATTTATTTCTGTTGTTAATTAATTCTGTCATTGTTCTCTTCTTCCAGCCATTCCTTGCCTTTCTTGAAAAGGTTCTCGAAGAATCCACCTCTTTTCTCCGTCGGAGATTTGATGGTTGGTTCCTTTGCAGTATCTTTCATTTGTTCTGTTGGTGCATTCTCCATCGAGCTTTCTTTGACTGTTTCCTTGTCCAGATGATTGATACCCATAATTACAAGACCAACACCGGTGGCATACATGGGGCTCTTCACTTCATCTAACGGCCCACTGGCAAGATGTTCATTAGGATATCCAATGCGAGTATCCAATCCTGTGGTATACTCAACTAATTGCTTTAAATGTTTTAATTGCGCACCACCACCAGTCATCACTATTCCAGCTATCAGTTTCTTTTCATAACCTGAGTTTTTGATTTCATAATATACATGCTCGATGATTTCTTCCATCCTTGCCTCTATGATGCTGGCCAGGTTCTTTACCGAAATTTCCTTAGGTTCTCTTCCCCTTAATCCAGGTATGGAAACAATTTCGTTATCCTGGTTTTCTGATGCCAGTGCGCTTCCAAATCTGATTTTTAATAATTCAGCGTTCGCCCTGATAATGCTGCAACCTTCCTTGATGTCTTCAGTGATAACATTGCCGCCAAAAGGAATTACTGCAGTATGTCGAATGATGCCATCCTTGAAAATTGCTATATCAGTTGTTCCACCACCAATATCTATCAAAGCCACACCCGCTTCTTTTTCTTCTTCGGTTAATACAGCCTCTGAGGATGCAAGTGGTTCAAGGATAAGGTCAGTTGCAGTCAACCCAACTTTCGATACACAGCGAACTATATTCTTTGCCGCCGATGTTTGTCCAGTAATGATATGACAATTTGCTTCCAATCTTATTCCTGACATTCCAACAGGATCCTTAATCCCTTGTTCGTTATCAACAATGTATTCTTGAGGGATAACGTGTATAATCTCTTCTCCAGGAGTCATGGCAAGCTTATACATATCTTCAATGATGGCATCAATATCGGATTGCGATATCTCATCTTCAGCATTGTTCCTGGTTTTCATCCCTCGGTATTGCATGCTTTTTATATGCTGGCCAGCAATGCCTACAATTACCTCCTTGATATCAACATTAGCTTTGTTACTTGCCTCTTCAACTGCCAATTTGATGGATTGAACGGTACGGTCAATGTTGGATACCACACCACGCATTACACCTATACTTTCGGATTTTCCTAATCCAAGTATTTCTAATTTGCCGTGCTCATTTCTTCTGCCGACAATTGCACAGATTTTTGTAGTGCCGATATCTAATCCCACTACAATAGGGGAAGTTTGGTTATTCATATTTCTTTATTTTTGATACAAACGATTTGATTATTATATTTTAAGTTTATGTAATTATAGGTACTCCATCCAGCCTTGTTCAAGCCGTTTTTATAAAAAAGAACAAGGCGTTTGAATTTTAAATCCAAATCTGATATATCCCCAATCAATATGGTTTGTTTTCCAATATTGGGTATCAACTCAATTTCTTTATCCTGATTGATATATATTTCCTGTATCAATGCATTGAAAAATGGGTCGTTATGGATTCGGTTGGCGAGCGTATAAATGGTATCCATTAAAGTTTTGCCTTTAGTCAAGGTATCATTAAGGTTAATCCTAGTCAAAATTCTACTATGATATGTATCATAAATATTACCATTTACAATCAATACACGTGAAGTGGATTTATCTGAAAGCGGCATAAAACTGCCCTTGTCATCAACATAAAAGCTTTGATTTAATGAATTGAAAACACGGAATAAGGGCATTCTTTGATTAACATCGATATTTAAATGTCCATCAATTGTTGAATATACTTGAGCATCCTCGATAAATGGATTATTTCTAATTGCATTTTCAATTTGTGGAATATTTATGTATTCCATAGATTTACCTTTAATCTTGCCGAATTTATGATACAACATGCTATCCAAATCATCCTTGCAAATAAAGTTTGAGTTGTTATCTATTGTAATTGCTACACCTGTGCAGTTAGTTTCACCTTCAGTAGATGAAACAAAACTCATACATACTACCAGACCGGATAATGCTATGAACCAAAATAATATTATATAAGCCTTCTTCATTGCATTATTGTTTATATCTATTATTCAGAATTTCCTCAATTGGATTTATCAATTTATCAATATCTCCAGCTCCTAAGGTCAGTATAATCTCATGGTCTTTGTTTTCGACTTCCGACAATATTTCTTTAACGCCTAAAATCCTTTTGTTTTTTATAGTTACCTTATCCAAAACAATATTTGATGTTATTCCTGCAATTGGTAATTCTCTTGCAGGATAAATATCCATTAAAATCAATTCATCCAACATGGACAGGCTTTCTGAAAACCCATCAACGAAATCACGTGTTCGGGTAAATAAATGCGGCTGAAAAATGCCAGTTATTTTTTTTCCGGGATATAAATCTTTGACTGATTGTATGCAAGATCGTAGTTCTTCTGGGTGATGAGCATAATCATCAATATATATGGTTTGACTTGACTTGAATCTTATATCAAATCTCCTTTTTACGCCATTGAA
Source organism: uncultured Bacteroidota bacterium (assembly GCA_903911135.1). Classification (GTDB taxonomy): domain Bacteria; phylum Bacteroidota; class Bacteroidia; order AKYH767-A; family JABDAW01; genus JABDAW01. Next base: position 20,043 of record CAIWCG010000058.1, on the reverse strand, counting down.
AGAATTCAATGCTCTTTTGATTGCATTGTTGTCAATCCTTAAATATTGAGCTATTGCAGCAGCTACTAATGCATTTTCTACATTATGGATACCGGGAAGCCCTAAAGATATTCCAACAATCTTTCCATATATGCCGTCTAAATCAAAAACATAATTGTGATTAATAATATTGATGTTTGTTACTGTAAAATCAGCATCATTGCAAATGGAATAACTATAAGAATTTTTCATTGAACCTAAACCTGTTTTTATGAATAATTTGCCAGTGGTTTTTATTTGCTTTGAAAATTTCTCATAGTTTTTCTCTAATTGCAATTTGTCACCATAGATATCTAAATGATCAGCATCCATTGATGTAATAACTGCAATATCTGGATGCAGTGTTAGAAATGATTTGTCATATTCGTCCGCTTCAACTACTATTGGGGCATTTGATTTGTTGGATGATAAAAAATTTGAGTTATAATTTTTACAAATACCACCTAAAAATGCTGTACAATCAGCACCTGAATCTTTTAAGATATGTGCAATTATTGATGAAGTTGTTGTTTTTCCATGCGTGCCTGCAACTGCAATGGTAAATTGGTTTTTAGTGATTTCTCCAAGCACTTCGGAACGTTTCTTTACAATGTAATGATTTTCATTGAAATACTTAAGTTCGGAGTTGTCGGATGGAATGGCAGGGGTATAAATTACAAGTATTAAATCTTTTCCAATAACCTTAAACTCATCTAAAGGAATTAAATTTAAATCGTCAGTAAAATGAATTTTCATGCCTTCCGATTCTAATTCATCTGTTAATGATGTAGCAGTTTTATCATAACCATATATGGATTTACCTTGAGATTTAAAATATCGAGCTAAAGCACTCATTCCAATACCCCCAAGGCCTAAAAAGTAAACTATTCTATAATCTTTAAACCCCATTTTATTATTTCTTCAAAAGCGTAAATATCTCGGATGTAATCTTCTCTGCGGCATTGTTCAATGCTAATTTGCGTATGTTCGTAATTAAAGTATCTTGCTTTTCTTTATCGTTAAATAGCTCAATGGCCTTTGCAATTAAATTGTCTTTTGCCTCCATATCTTTTACTAAAACTGCTGCTTCTAGATTTACTAAAGCCATTGCATTTTTTGTTTGATGATCTTCAGTAACATTTGGAGAAGGTACTAAAATAGTTGGTTTTGCTACTAGGGCCAATTCGCTAACAGCAATAGCACCTGCCCTTGAAATAACTAAATCGGCTGCTGCATAAGCTAAATCCATTTTATTTATAAAGTCAAAGATTTTAACCCAATGTATACTGCTTGCATTAGTCGTTTCAATGGCTTCTTTATAAAATGATTTTCCAGTTTGCCATATTACCTGAATAGAATTATTTACAAGAGTATTTAAGCCTATTAAAATGCTTTTATTTATTGTTAGAGCACCAAGACTACCACCAATTACTAAAAGAGTTTTTTTGTTTTTATCCAATTCAAAATATGCAAATGCTTTATCTCTTTTATCTTTGATATCTACCATTTCTTTGCGAACTGGGTTGCCGGTTAGTACTAATTTTTCCTTTGGGAAATATTTCTCCATCCCTTGAAATGCCACACATATCTTATTAACCTTGTTTGCTAAAATCTTGTTCGTGATTCCTGGAAATGAATTTTGTTCTTGGATCAAAGTAGGTATTCCTTTTTTTGCAGCAGCATATAATAATGGACCACTTGCGTAGCCCCCAACACCTATAACGATATCGGGATTGAATTTTTTCAGAATTTGTTTGGATTTATTAATGCTGGAAATTAATTTGAATGGGAAGGACAAATTATCAATAGTTAATTTTCTTTGCAATCCACTAATCCATAACCCTTCAATGTTATAGCCAGCTGCAGGAACTTTTTCCATTTCCATTCTTCCAAGAGCTCCAACGAAAAGAATTTCCACTTCCTTGCCCGAATTTCTTAAGGCGTCTGCTATTGCAATTGCTGGGAAAATATGTCCCCCGGTACCTCCGCCGCTAATAATTATTTTAATTGTTCGAGTAGTCATCTTAGAGGAGACATTACCATTATAATTGCTCATGAATGTTGGATAGGCTTTATGTAAATCGATAGGTATAGAAACGGCAGCAATCGATACTCGCGAAATCAATTGCATTGCTATTCGTTTCGAAATGTTATATTCCTTAAGCATTGGCAAGTTTTTGTGAGATTTCACTTTCTTTTGATTGTTCAGACTCTATGTCTCTGCTAACACTTAGGATAATTCCTAAACCTATACTGCTAAACCAAATGGAGGTACCACCCATGCTTATAAATGGCAAGGGTTGTCCCGTTACCGGGAAAATATGGACTGCAACAGCCATATTAATCATGGCTTGGAATACCAAAGAGAAACTGCACCCTACAGCAACAAGAGTGGCAAAGGCTCTAGGAGATCTTCTAACGATTATTGTTGTTCTGTAGAATAATATCAAATAAAGAATTACAATTATCGAGGCCCCAAATAGTCCGTACTCTTCTGTGATGATGGCATAGATATAATCAGAATATGCATGTGGCAAGAAATTCCTTTGAGTGCTATTGCCAGGTCCTTTACCTAACAATTTACCACTTGAAATAGATATTTGGGCTTGATCAGATTGATAATTACTGTCATCATCGGCATTAGGATGAATGAAGTTTTCTATACGGGCTTTCCAAGTTCCAACTCTACCTGTGTTTTTACTCAACAAGGCAATTCCAATAAACATGAATACACAAAGTATTCCAGTTAGGAATAACAGCAGAATATATTTTACTTTGACACGCCCAATAAACATGATGAACATGCAGGTTGTAAACAAAACGGCAGCAGTACTTAAATTCGCAGGTAATATTAAAAGGGTAATCAATAATACAGGTGCAATAATTGGAAGAAACGCACTCTTGAAATCCTTGATATTATCCTGTTTTCTTGAGAGAGAACGGGCTATGAACATGATTAATGCTACCTTGGCAAAATCACTTGTTTGAAATGTCAGGTTGATAACTGGGAGTGTTATCCATCTGCTCGCCTCATTGATGTGAGATCCGAAAATTAGAGTAAAGCCAAGCATGGGAGCCGCTACCCATAAGGCTATTTGAGAAATTCTTGAGTAATAAGTATAAGGTATAAGATGAGTCCCGAAAATGATTAAAAAACCAACGAAAACAATGGCAGAATGCTTGAATAGATAATATTCCGTATTTCCGCCTTGCATGCGATAGGATAAAGTTCCGGTGCTGCTATATACTGCCAAAAGCGAGAATAGGGAGAGCAGGATAACCACTATCCAGATGACCCAATCGCCTTTAGTATATGTGAAGAACTTTTTCATTTCTGATAAATTAATTTAATCGTAATTCACTCAATTTATATAACAATACTAGCTGAATTTCCAAAACTTGAAGCAAAATGTGACTTGTTTTTGGATAAAAAACAATTGTTTCTTGATAAGAAACATTTGTTTCTTGACGAAAAACATTTGTTTCCTGACGAGAACCATTTGTTTCCTGAGAAGAAACATTTGTTTCTTGAGAAGAAACATTTGTTTCTTGACGAAAAGCATTTGTCTCTTGACGAAAAACATTTGCTTTTTCAGGCTTGAAAAGTATGTTTAAAGCCTTGACAAAGGTAAAACTGTTTTGATATTTAATATTTGATTCCATCGTTTGTCATTAACCTTATAAACTCTTCGCCGCCATTTTAAACTTCCTGCCACGTTCCTCATAGTTTTCAAATAAATCAAAGCTTGCACAACCAGGCGACAGCAAAACCACATCTCCCTTTTTACCAATCTTATATGAAATCTTAACTGCATCATCTGCTGTTAATGTTTCATAGATTTCAGGACATGTATTTTTAAATGCTTTAAGGATTTTCTTGTTATCAACACCAAGACAAATGATTGCTTTCACTTTCTCTTTCACCATTTCGTTCAGCATTGAATAATCATTGCCTTTGTCTACGCCACCAAGAATCAATATTACGGGCTTGTTCATTGATTCTAACGCCCACCAGGTGGAATTGACAGTTGTCGATTTGCTGTCATTAATGAATTCTATTCCATGTACGCTTGTCACGTATTCCAAACGATGTTCGATTCCTTGAAAATCGGATAGGCTTTGACGAATATCCTCATTTCTAAGATCTAAAATCCTTCCTACTATAGATGCGGCCATCGAATTGTAGATGTTGTGTTTCCCTTGAAGGGCTAGTTCGAATATTGACATATTAAATATATTTTCATTTATGTTTATGAGCATTTGATTATCTGAGAGCCAAGCCCCCTGGTGAAGTGTTTTTTTAATAGAGAATGAATATTTTGTTGCAGAAATCTTTCTTGCCTTTAGCTCCTTTTCAATAATATCATCGTCGGCTGAATAGATAAAGACATCGCTTTCAGATTGGTTATTGATAATTCTAAATTTACTGTTGATGTAACTTTCCATCTTATTATCATATCTGTCCAGATGATTGGCCGAAATATTCATTAAAACAGCTATATCAGCCTTGAATTGATACATGTTGTCGAGTTGGAAGCTGCTTAATTCAAGAACATAATAGTCGTAGTTTTCTTCAGCCACCTGAAGGGCGAAACTCTTTCCAATATTTCCAGCCAAACCTACATTCAAACCGGCCTTTTTCAAGATATGATAGGTTAATGAGGAAGTGGTAGTCTTTCCGTTTGAACCTGTTATGCAAATTTTCTTTGCATTAGTAAAGCGACTTCCAAATTCAATTTCAGAAATAATCGGAATGCCTTGTTCTTTGATTTCCTGAATGATTACAGATTTATCCGGAATTCCTGGACTTTTGATTACTTCATTAGCGTTCAAAATTAAATCGGATGTATGCTTTCCTTCCTCAAATATCAAATTGTAGCTAGTCAAAGTAGATTTGTAATAATCTTTAATCAAACCCTTATCTGAAACAAATACATCAAACCCTTTCTGTTTTGCAAGAATGGCAGCACCTACCCCGCTTTCACCACCTCCTAATATTACGATTCTATTAGATTTCATTTTTAGCGTAGTTTAAGAGTCACAATAGTTAGTACTGCCAACATGATACCAATAATCCAAAATCTGTTTACAATTTTGGCTTCGTGATAACCTAGCTTTTGATAATGATGATGCAAAGGAGACATTTTGAAAACTCTTCTTCCTTCGCCATATTTTCTTTTAGAATATTTAAAGTAACCGACCTGAATCATAACAGAAAGCAACTCAACTAAAAATATTCCACAAAGAATCGGAATAAGTAATTCCTTTCTCACAACAATCGCACATACGGCAATAATGCCACCAATAGCCAAACTGCCGGTATCTCCCATGAATACTTGTGCAGGGTAAGAATTATACCATAAAAAACCAACACAAGCACCTACAAAAGCACTCATGAATACCACCACTTCGCCTAAATTCGGAATATAGATAATGTTAAGATAGTTTGCGAATACTGTGTTGCCTGATACATAAGCAAAAATTCCTAAAGTTGCGCCAATAATTGCTGATGTTCCCGTTGCTAACCCATCTATTCCATCAGTTATATTCGCACCGTTTGAAACTGCGGTTACAATTAATATTACAACTGGGATAAAGATAAGCCAGGCATATTTTTTATAACCATCACCAAGCCATGCCAGCAAATATGCATAGTCAAATTCATTATTCTTAAAGAAGGGAATGGTAGTTTTAGTTGATTTTATTTGTTCTTGTGAATATATTGAATTTTGATTGTTCATTTCCTCAACAATATTTGAGGTTGAACTGATTTTTATATCTGATTTTGAAAGTTTTTCTCTTACCACAACATATTGATTAAGGTAAAGAGTCAAACCGACTGTGAGGCCAATAATAACCTGTCCAACTATTTTAAATTTTCCTGCTAATCCCTTTTTGTCTTTTTTAAATACTTTAATATAATCATCAAGGAACCCAATCAGTCCTAGCCAAACAGTTACTGCTATCATTAAAATTACATAAACATTTAATAGTTTAGCAAACAATAATGTTGGTATTAAAATTGATGAAAGAATAATTAGTCCCCCCATTGTTGGCGTTCCTTGTTTTTCGATCTGACCTTCCAATCCCAAATCACGAATAGTTTCGCCAACTTGTTTGCGTAATAATAATCTGATTATCCTTTTGCCGAACAATAAAGAAATCAACAATGAAACTATTATTGCCATTGCTGCTCTAAATGATATATAGTGGAATACGCCTGCACCAGGTACATTAAATTTCGAATGCAAAAAATCAAATAAATAGTACAGCATTTTATTAATTTATTTCCAATATTGACTCCATTAATATCTTCTTATCATCCATAGGATATTTAACTCCTTTAATTTCTTGGTATTTTTCATGTCCTTTACCTGCAACCAAAATAATGTCTCCATCGTTAGAAAGTTTACATGCCGTCCTAATAGCTTCTACTCTATCAATAATGGAAAGAGTATTTTTTAGATACGCTGGTTCTATTCCATTCTTCATGTGTTTTATTATTTCTTCGGGTTCTTCTGATCTTGGATTATCGGAAGTTAATATGATGGTATTGCTTAATTCACTCGTGATTTTGGCCATAATAGGACGTTTATCTTTATCCCTGTCTCCACCACATCCAATTACCGATATTAGTTTGGATTTTTCATTTTTAATTTCATTAATTGTTTTTAGAATATTTTCAAGTGCATCAGGAGTATGGGCATAATCTACAATTCCTATTTTATTTTGCTCTGTTTGAATGAAATCAAATCTTCCTTCAGCTGGATTAATCTTACTCAATTCAGTTAGTGTTTTTATTTTATCTTCACCCAATAAAATAGATACTGCATAAACAGCCATAAGATTATAAGCATTGAATCGGCCTACCAATTTGCAATGCACTTCCAAATTATCAATATTTAGTAATAGACCATCAAACTGGTTTTCAATAATCTTGCCTTTAAAATCACTCATCGATTTTATGCTATAGTTTTTTTTTAATGCTTTCGTATTTTGAAGCATATACATGCCGTTTTTATCATCATTATTTGTAAGTGCAAATGCACCAGTGTTCAGCAGGTCAAAAAATGTTTTTTTTGCTTCAAGATATGTCTTAAAGGTCTTATGATAATCCAAATGATCATGTGTAATATTGGTGAATATTCCACCAGTAAAGCATAATCCTGCAATTCTATTTTGGTCTATCGCATGAGAACTAACCTCCATGAAACAAAAATTACAACCCTTATCTACCATTTTTTTCATCAATTTGTTAATTTGGATTGCATCTGGTGTAGTATGAGAGGATGGAATTACTTCATCATTAATTTTGTTATTTATTGTTGAAATTAGTCCAACCTTATAACCCAAGTTAATGAACAATTGAAATAACAGTGTTGTAACTGTTGTTTTCCCGTTTGTGCCTGTTACGCCAATTACCTTTAAATTTTCTGATGGATTGTCGAAGTAATTTGATGAAATAAATCCTAAAGCAATAGAGCTTGATCGCACCAATAAATATGTAATGCCTTCTCTTAAATCAATAGGTAGATATTCACAAACAATAACTATTGCACCAAAATCAATGGCTGCATCTATAAACTTATGGCCATCATGTATTTTACCAGTTGTTGCTACAAATAATGAACCTTTAGTAGCATTTCGATTATCAAAGCAAATGCCTGTGATGCTAACATCGATTTTCCCAATCACATCGATGATATCAACTTTAGGTAAAATGTCTTTTAAGTGTTTCATGAGTTTAAATCAATTATTATTTCTTTACCCTTGATTACACTTTGTCCAGCTTCTAAACTTTGTTTGTTGACAATGCCTTTACCTCTTATTTTAACGTTTAAACCTGCATTTTCAAGTATGTAAACTGCATCTTTTAATCCCATCCCTAATACATTTGGAATAAGACCATTTGTAATATGCTTTTCCGTTAAGTTAACTGCATTGAATTGTTTGCTTCCTTGCACCCAATTAGAACTGTTGTTATGTATAATTGTATTTACCCCAATTGTTTGGCAAATGGTTTTAATGTCACTTTGATTTCCAGTTAGAATATTTGGAATCCTATCGTTATATGCAATCGGAGCAACTGCTTGTTCCTTATGCATTTCCATTCTTGCGACATATATTCTATCAGAAATTTCTTTAAATATTGGACCTGCAACAGAAGCTCCATAATATACTTCAGTTGACGGAGAATATACAACCGCCATGCAAGAGTATTTTGGATTTTCTGCTGGAAAATATCCAACGAAAGATGCCTGGTAGTTCGCTTTATCATTTAATTTATAGCCCCCTTTACCCATTGATCTTTGTGCCGTTCCAGTCTTACCTGCTATTTTATATAAACTGTCTTTTAAGTTTTTGGCAGTTCCATGTTCAACAACACCTTCTAGCATTTGTTTTGCTTTTCTTATAGTTGCAATGGAACAAATGCTGTCTGCCAAAACAACTGGGTTGAATACCTTTACAGTTTTTCCTTTTTCCTTTATTTCCTTAACTAAATATGGCTTCATCATCTTACCATTATTTGCTATTGAATTATAAAAATTCAAAATTTGCAATGGAGTTAATCGTAATTCATAACCGATAGACATCCAAGGTAATGATATACCAGACCACCTCGAATCATGAGTATTCTTTATATCTGGCGAAACCTCTCCAGAAATTTGTAATCCTAAGGGTTGATTTACTTTCATCTTGTAAATTTTGTCAATATATGCTTCTGGGTTTTTAGAATATGCATTGTAAATTAATTTGGATATTCCAACATTAGATGAAACCTCAAAGGCATGTTGGGCAGTTATAATGCCGTAACCGCCTTCGTGAGAATCAGTCATTACGGCACCATAATATTTATTTGTTCCCCCTGTAGTGTTTACTTGATCGTTTAAATCAACCAATCCTTCATCCATGGCAGCAATCATTGAAACTAATTTAAATGTTGAACCTGGTTCTGTACTTTCACTAATTGAATAATTAAGGCTTTCTTCATATTCGCCGAGGCTGTTCCTTTTTAAATTTGCGATGGCCTTTATTTCACCTGTTGCAACTTCCATAACAATAACACATCCATAATCTGCTTTGTTTTTTTCAAGATTTGATTTCAAAGCTCGTTCTGAAACATCCTGAATGTTAATGTCGATAGTGGTTATTAAATCCTTACCATCTTTTGGTTCTATAGCATTTTCATCATATACCGGTTTCCAGATGCCACCTGCAATCTTTTGTTCTAAACGTTTTCCACTCACACCGGAAAGACAGGTATCAAATGCTCCTTCGATTCCGACAGGTGTTCTTCCATCGCCACCAGGATAGCCTATAGTCCTTTCCGCTAATTGGCTGCAGGGTTTTTCTCTCATCATTTTTTGTGGAGTTATCAGTCCACCTTTATATCTACCCATCCTAAATAACGGAAATACTCTTAACTCCTTAATGTATTCATAACCTACGCTCTTTTGAAGTAAAGTAAATCGTTCACCCATTCTTCTCGAATGATTCAAGATGTTCAAGTACTGCAATTTTGTTTTATCCTTAAATAATTTTGAAAGACAATAGGCCAATGAATCGATGTTTTTATTCCATATATCATTTGTCAAAGATTGCGCATTTACATCCATCCTTACATCATAGGTAGGAATGGAAATCGCTAATAAGCTTCCGTCTTCAGAGTAAATGTTGCCACGCTTTGCTTCGATGCTTCTCATCTCCGTTGTTAAACTATCTGATTTTGAAGCCCAATATGCTCCTTGAACATATTGTATTCTAAATACTTGAAAGATAATTGCAATACCAAAAAGGCAAAGACCGAAATGAACAAGATATACCCTCCACAGAATATCCTTTTTTATATCTATTTTCTTTTCTTCGTTCATTTTTTTGCTATGTCGTTTTGAGAAACAACAATTTGTTTTTGGGTGGAAGTCGATTCAATCAATCCTAGGGCTTCGACTTTTTTGGCCACTACGGTTTGTCTGCTGCTATCTTGCAGCATCCTTTTTGTCGAGCCATATTCTGAAACCAATTCCTTAAGTTCTTTTTGCGTGGCATCGATTTTCCTCAATATCTTATCCGAATTATATGAATTTGCTATATATACCACTGCAAGCAGTCCAAGAAAAAATACATAAGAAAGATTACCGGTAACATTTTCCTTGCTGAATAGATTCCTCAAACTGAAAAACCTTAAAAAAGAACGGCCTTTCTGCTCCTTTTTAGGAGTTTCCATAGTGGCATTCTCTTCAATGATTTCTGGATTTTTAAATTCGTTCGACATGGTATGGTTAAATTTTTTCTGCTATCCTCAATTTTGCACTTCTTGACCGTGGATTCCTTTTTCTTTCGTCATGACCGGCAAGGATCGGTTTTTTATTCACTGCCTTAAATGGAACTTCCATTTTATTGCCATAAAAATCTTTCTCCACCTCTCCAGTAAATTTTCCTTTTGCAATAAAGTTCTTTACCAAGCGGTCTTCCAAGGAATGATATGAAATAACGACCAATCGGCCACCTATTTTCATCACTTCGCTGCATTGCATTAACATATCTTTCAAGGCACCCAATTCATCGTTCACTTCCATTCTCAATGCCTGAAATACTTGTGCAAAATATTGATTGTCGTTAACTTTGTTTACACATGATTTAATGGCATCCTTTAAATCATTGATGGTAACTATTTCCCTTTCCTTTCGGGCTTCCACTATCGTCAGTGCCAATTTTTTCGAGTTGATGAGTTCTCCATATTCTGAAAAAATCATTTGCAAGTCTTTCTCCGAATAGGTGTTGACAATTTCTCTAGCCGTCAAGGGGTTGTTTCGGTTCATGCGCATATCCAAAACACCTTCGTAACGAGTGGAGAAACCTCTCTCGGGGGTATCTATCTGATAGGATGAAACACCCAAATCGGCCAATAAACCGTCTATCGGCATCATTTCAAAATACCTTAAATATTTTTTCAGGTATTTGAAATTCTGGTTGATCAATAAAATATTTTCATTGTCGTTTTGTGCTATCGAATCATCATCCTGATCGAAAGCAACCAATTTTCCTGATGACAGTTTATTTGCAATGGCATTCGAATGACCGCCACCGCCAAAGGTTACATCTACATAAATTCCGATGGGCTTTATTTCTAAAGCTTCCAAACATTCATCTAACAAAACAGGATTATGGTAGTTCATTTTTTCTTTTCCCCGGTCAATGGTTATTCAATGTTTCCTAAAAGTTCTTCTGCAAGATTTTCAAAAGTCTGATGGTCGATCTTGTTGATGACTTCGGCATGAAGCGGTGCTGACCAAATCTCGACCTTGTTCAAGCGGGCGGTGATGACTATATCTTTGGTTATGCTTGCATATTCGCATAATTTTTTTGGCAACAGGATTCTTTTGGTTCCATCCAATTCCACTTCTGTGGCACCATTGAGATAGACCCTGATAAAATCATCCGCTTTTTTATTGAATTCGCTCAACTTGCCAATCTTCTTCAGGTTTTCTTCCCAAGCATCCAATGGAAACAAAACCAGGCACTTCTGGAAGATGCTTCTGCTGATGATGAACCGCTCCCGAAATTCAGGGGCAAATTGCTTGTACAATGCACCAGGAATCATCATCCTGAATTTTGCATCCATTGTACATTCATATTCTCCTATAAAATTTGCCATGAGCTTATTATTTATTGACGGCGTAAAATTAAAACATTTTTTGACACTTCCTACCACTTTCTACCACAATTGTTGATAACTTTTTTTGTCAAAGGCATTAAATGTGCCTAAATGCTTAGGTAATTGGGCGAAGTCGTGTTTTGTAAATTTCAAAGAAAATTCGCCAAAAAAGGCAAAAAATCCTGTTAATAACTCCAAAAATGGCGTTTTGGGGTAAAAAGTGGGAGTATGGAATTATCCTTTTGACCTTGAAAAAGACAATAATCATGACAAAGTGGGAAAATTTTCCACCTTAAATAAAGGTTAATAATTCCTTAAATTTGATGGTTATAAATGGGATAAATTTTAGTCTGTTTTCTGACCTTGAAAAGCATAAAAAAAGCCACCCGTTTTAGGTAGCTTTCTTCACCGCACTGTGATGGTTGTTTATAGGGTGTTATTCGCTAGCCTTCTTCCATTTGTCAGCAGCAAACAATAGCTTGATTTATAACTGATTGATGGTGAAAGTGATATCGCCACCATTCATCAAATCATCGTTTTTCACCATTATGAACTTAAAGGCGATGTTGCCCAACAGACGCGGATCAAGCTCTATAGTAATGCCAACGCCTAGCGTGTACCAAACCAACACGGGTGAGGTAGCCGACAAGGCCAAACCCACTTGCAAGGGCACATCCCTGTTGTTTGTGAGGGTGGCAGTTTCGCCGGGTTTCCAAGTATGAGAACAGATTTTTCGGACAGAATGGGTAGGCACCAGCAGGGTTTTTATGATCATCCGCGAAGCCTTGTAAATCAATTCCATAGGAAAATATGCCAAGGCCAGTTCGGGGTGTTCTATATCTATCATCAACAGGCCACAGAGCACATACCATAAACCATTGGTGCAGGCATTTCGCAGGGTGTTTACATTGGTTCCGGCAGTGTTTACTGCATTTTTCTTGGTGGTTTGAGTGGCAGTTTTCGTCACCCGAGAATCTCTATAGGCCATCACCAATATTTTTAACGAAGCATATTCGGCGATGACTCCGAAGGCTAAAATAAGCGCATTTATCCTTAACAGTTTCTGTGCTCTCGAGCCATTATAAAAACTTTCGGTTCCGCCTATCAAAAGCCTGTCGTACTCGGCAGTTCCCTTACGATGAAGGTCGTTTATCTGGCGAATCCATTCGGTCAAATTCGGCTTTAAATCCTTGTTCGAAATCACCACTTGCTTGGTGGCGGCTTTTCGTTCTACAAAATCTTCCGTTTTCACCCCTGCTATAGCCAAAAAAGCCAAATGTTTCGGACCATAATAGTCATACAAAGGCGTAATGTCGGCATCGAGCCTATGGGCATACAGGGCATCATATACGAAAGTTGAAATTTCAAGTCCTATCGGAATGCTGCTGTTCATTGCAGTTTTAACTGGATTTTTGTCCATGTGCGTTCCTGTTGGTGTTGCCATGATTTTTATTTTTATATTTTTATGGAGGATTTATTTCAATATCAAGTTGGCAAAAGTATCATAATAAAACTCTCCTACTAATTTTATTTTTACAAATTATCTCAATTTCATGATTAAAATTTTAAAAAATAACGAATTATATCAATGGTAACAAGGGATTGAGAGCTAATTTTACATTTATAAAATCGACAAAAAAATTGGAAAATAATTTATGATTTATCATTTTGTCTGTAAAAATAACTAAAAAATAAGTTCGATTCATAAAAATTAGGTATTGGGAGCCTGAATTTTTATAACATTTCATTTTAGATAACTGAAAGTCATGAAAAGAACTCTTTACATCAATCTTAGTTATCTGAAAGTCATGAAAAGAACTCTTTACATCAATCTTAGTTATCTGAAAGTCATGAAAAGAACTCTTTACACCAATCTTAGTTATCTGAAAGTCATGAAAAGAATTCTTTACATCAATCTTAGTTATCTGAAAGTCATGAAAAGAACTTTTTTTACTACTTACAGTTATCTGAAACCATTTCACACATTTTTATACTGTATATATATAGGGAGGATTTTTGGGGATGGGCTGATTATTTCTAATGTCACATTGCCTTAAAGCAAATAGGGTAATTTTTGAGATTTGAAGGGAGAGGGGAGTTATTGGCAAGTGATGTTAATGTAAGTTTAATGCCTATTCTTTTCTTAAATAGATAAATTGCTTTAGTGGTGTTAATTTTTCTGGAAAGGGTATAATTTGATAATCCTCCGTTACTAAAAATTCAACATCAGGATTTGTTATATTTGGAATCATAGCCAAAACTTCAGTAAAAGCAATAGTATTTTCTTCAATTTCATCTGTTGAAGTATCTTTATCAAAATAGGCTAACCAATGAATCATATATTTTCTCTCTTCGAATTTATAATCAACCGTTACTGCTCTTAGATTTTTGGTGATAGATTTAAGCAATACATGTTCACATGCGGAAAAAAAAGACCCAAGTAAATAATTTCCTTCAGGTATGAAAATAAAAATCTTGCCTTCGCATTCACAAAGAAATTCACCTCCGAGTAACTCCTTTTTAAATATTATTTCCTTGTCCATATATAATTATTATACCTAATGATTACAAACAAGTATTTGAAGCCTCCATTTCCTTGAACCATTCAGTATGCCATTGGTATTTCATTATTAAAATCATTTCGATTGCAAATATATAAATCCATCAACAGATTACCTTATCGGTATCTATTGAAAGGAAGAAAAGTTTGGTAGATAAAGGAGTTCGAGGCAAGGGGAAGGTTATTCTCTGATAGTCATGTCGAAGGGATCGGAGGACACTTCCACTTTGAATCCCGGCACCAATTGCAAGGTGTTCATATCTATCAGCGTGATGTATCCATTTCGCCCACATCCGCTGGTATGATGGGGGGCAGGGCCATCGTTGGAAACATTTCTGTTGGCAATGTAAACGCATTGATGCTGGTCGTCCACAGCTATTCCATGTGGCTGCCATCCCGAATAAATCTTGGCCACCACACTGTTGGAATTGTAGTTTATTACATACACGCTGCCCCTGTGTTTCTGCGGAAGAAAGGAGGTGGTATCTTCTTGGCAAGTGACAAAAAGATAGGGTTTCGATTCGCTCACATCGAGCTCTGAAGCCCAAGCTCCAACAGGGATAGTGGCTAGAAGATGGTCGTCGGAAGTACGCATGATTCTCACCTCTCCGCTTCGTTGGCAACTGACGAAATACTTGGTTCCATCGGGTGAAAACTTTACGTCATAGGAATTCAGTGAAGCGGTAGGATTGGGAGGCAATCCATTCAAGGAAATCTGCTGTGGAAGTTGTGGATTGTTTATCGGATCGGCCACATTCATCTTGTAACAGAAATTGCCCGAAAGCCCCGAAACATATAAGGTGTCGGAAGTATTGTTCAGTGTGCAACCATGAGGATTATTGAACAAACTGGAGCCTTGATAAACCATCGGAGTATTCATGTTTTCAAGGTCGGAATAGGCTACTGTTCCTTGGTTTTCCCAATCAATTATGAAGTCGTGTTTTCCATCAGGCGTTATGACGCTGGAGTTCCAAGCACGCGAAACACCATCAGCCATGATAGGAATCTTGCCCAATAATTGTTCGTTGCTGGCATCATGTTTTTCGATGACATTGCCACCTGCAAAAATGACATACCAATAGTTATTGTCAGGCGACATTTTAATCTCATGAACATTTAGATTGATGGAATCGCCTACATTTATATAACGCATCGGAAGCCTTGATTCGAGGTCGAAAACGGTACACGACATACACCCTTGATTGACGACATATAATTTTTTTCTGTTGGGATTATCCGACCATTTTATGTATCCATCCTTGTTCGGTGCGCCTGCTTTTATCCAGTTCATGATAGTGGAAACCTCCTGATGATTCAAAGGATTGGAATTGTTCGGCATCACTGGTTTAAGTTGAATGCCCAAATCAGGAAACGTGTTGATGAAATACATCAGAAAACTTTGATCGGCACGGAATGGAATGACTGCAGAACCATTTTTGCTTCCTTCGAAAAGATGATCCCAAGTGCTCAAATCCAAGCCTGCAGCAGCATTCTTGCTCTGCGTAGTGTGACATCCTGCCACTGAACATTTGCGAAGAATAATGTTTTCTATGGCAGTGGGATAGCCGCTTTGGCCCAACAATAAACCTTTATCATACGTGCATTCCTGATAAATTATCATTATAAGAATTGACACAATTGATAAAAGATAAATTGACCTGATTTTCATCAAAACTTGATTTTATTTGAGCGTCAAAATTAACGAATTAATATTTATAATAACATTTATAGCAAAATATTCATCCTGTTTGATTTATCATATTTTTTTTATTTTCGCCGTCATTATGGATAATTACAAGTTATTTACCACGCAAAAAGACGAAGTTTCCTTTCAATATCCACCTTATTGGCTGCATGAAATGGAAAATGAAAACACCTATCTTTTTTTTGAAGAATTTTTGGGAAGTTTCAGGATTACCCCACGGGTTATGGACATCGCAAATTTCGAAATCATGGCCTACCTGAACAAGGAATTTGAGTTCAAACAAGAATATGATCCAGAATGGAAGACCTTTAATGGACGGGACTTCTTATGTTATGATTATGATTTTGAAAGCAATGGACGCGAATTCCATGTCCATTATTTCGTGACAGGGCATGGTAATATTTTAGTTACCTGTTCTTTTGCTTATGATAATTCCTTGGCCGATGATATGATTGGTTCTATAGAAATTACAAAAGAGTTGGAAGGAGTTGAAACCTTGTTGAATTCTTTGAAATTCAAAAGTGAAAAGAAAAGCAAGAAGGCTTCTGCAACAAAAAAACATTAAATTGTATTGTTACAGAAACCCTCATGAAAATACTATTTTACAATCTTGAAATTAAAGTTTGGCGATTGATTGATTCCATATAATCGTATCCAAATAGGTAATAGCATTTCAGTACCTCTGGCACCTGAAATATCACCTAGGTCAACGATTGATTTCCATCCAAACTCTTCCATAAGCATTGATTTCACAATTTCTTTGGCATTAGCGTCATTGCCACAAACAAAGATATCATGTTCGCCTGGAACAGCAGATGAATCACACATCAAGAAACAATTCATCGTATTTAAAGTCTTGACTACTTTTGTTTTTGGATATGCTTTCTGAATTTCTTCGCCTAATGAGGTGGTATTGCTTAAAGAAGGAATCAATGATGGGGGCATTCCATTTGAAAAATCAAGCGGATTTGCCACATCAATGAGTATTTTACCTTTTAAATTTTCTTCACCGGCCAATTTTAAAGCTTCCAATGATACCCCACCAGACGTACAATTAAAGATTATTGCAGCATGAGCCGCCGCATCGGCAAAAGTGCCATGAGTGGCATGTGGCCCCTTATCCTTGACCCATTCCGTTGCTTTTGCATTATCTGTTGTGCGGGAACCCATTTTTACTTCATGTCCCAGATGAACTAATTTTGAACCAATGGCATTGCCTACCATACCAGTTCCTAATATTCCGATTTTCATTGTTAAAATTTATTTTGTTTTTGTTAATAATGCCGCAAAAATACATAAGGTTTGTAAATTTTATAGGTATGGCAAGAAATATATGATTTATATTTTGTTATTCATGACAATGATTTTATATATTTGCGGCCGACTGATTTAAATAATCATTAAAACTTATAATAATGGCAAAGAAAGTAGAAACAGTAACCAAGAAGCAGGATAAGGTTATTAAGAAACAAAAATACACGGTTGAATTTGAGATTCATGCCTCTCCAAAGATTTTATATCCTTATATCAGCACCTCAAGCGGATTGACTGAATGGTTTGCAAAACGGGTTACAGATAGTCGTGGCATATTTGTTTTTGAGTGGGAGGGGAGCAAACAAAATGCAAAACTTGTTTCGAGACATGAAAACCAATCAGTTAAATTCCATTGGATTGATGATCCTGATGAAACTTTTTTTGAAATTGAAATTGTTCAAGATGACTTGACATCGGATGTTGCATTGATCATCACTGATTTTTGTTATCCTGATGAAAAGGAAGAGAACACCCTACTTTGGGAAAGCCAGATACATGATCTGATGCATGTTGTCGGCTCTCAATTTTAATCGTTCATTTCAATAATTCCATACACAAGCAAAATGTTTGTGTGCCATAATGGATTATTTCATCCCAACAGGAAATATCCAGTTTACGACTAAGCTTAAGGAAGTCTTGTTGAAACATTTCATTTGAAGGCAATGATGAATTTTGTTCCAATAAATGATCCAAAGGCTTATAATTACCCTCCTCAAAATGATATTCCCAAGGATTGTCATTAACACAAAAATAAAATTCGTTACCCTTAAGACGATGGATATTATCCAAGATTTTATTTCTAAAAACCTCCAAGGATTTGCCAGAAAGGTGCAGCGTGAAGCTATAATTCATGCCCCACCAGCACATGTTCCGGAAGGAAAAGACATCCGTTTTATTGAACATTCTTGGAAAATCGAGCATGATATAAGGCAAACCATTGTAGTTCTCGCCACGAAATATCCTTCCAGTGGTGACATCTGCTTCTTTGGGAATAATACTTAAATGATGCTGCGCTTCGTTGCTAAGATTATCTTTCAAAAAATGAAATTGCTCCTGAATTTTTTTTGTCGCCGACTGCTTATTGATGAAGAACTGAACATTCTTCAAAGCCAGTTGTTCATCTTCCGTCAAGGCGATGGTACTCTTGTTTTGCATCCGTTTTATTTATTTAGCGACATCAAAGAAACAAAATAGCAGGTGAAAAAGCTGAATAAACTGATTCTATACTCATATCTTCCCCCATTTGTGGTGACGTTTTTCATCGCCCTTTTCATTTTGTTGATGCAGTTTGTGTTTAAATATATCGACGACTTGGTGGGCAAAGGTTTGCCTTGGTACACCATTGCCCAACTAATGGCATTTGCTTCAGCCAGTTTGGTGCCTATGGCCTTGCCGCTAGCCATTTTACTATCCTCCATCATGACATTTGGGAATTTCAGCGAACAATTCGAACTGGTAGCGGCTAAGGCAGCAGGAATTTCGTTGCAGAAGGTGATGCGCCCCTTGGTGATTTTCTCCATATTCATCAGCATACTCGCCTTTTTGTTTTCCAACTATGTGTTGCCTGTGGCCAACCTGAAATTCGGTTCCTTGCTATACGACATTACCCATCAGAAGCCAGCCCTTTCCATAAAGTCCGGCGTTTTCTACAATGGAATAGACGGCTACTCGATAAAGGTGGGCAAGAAAGACAACGATGGCGAAACGCTCCACAACTTGATGATATATGACCAAACTGCTCTGAAGGGCAACTTAAAACTCATCACCTCCGAAAAAGGAAAAATGATCATGTCAGCAGATACCACCGTGCTGCAAGTCAATCTTTTCAACGGCAATTCTTTCGAGGAGATGGACAACCAGCGAAACGCTTTCCATCCCTTCATGCGGACCCATTTCGAAGAAGAAATAATCAGGTTCGATATGGGTTCATTCAAAATGGCAAGAACCAACGAGCAATTGTTCAAGGACAATTTTCAGATGCTCAACATCAAGCAACTGTCGGCACAGGCCGATACTTTGCGCAAGGCATTGAATGTTCGAAGGAGCGAATTCGGAAACATCATCAACCCCATGTTTTCCTTCAAGAGAGACACCGTTTCCGATGCCATGATGCAAGCCTATCCATTGGTATTGAAGGAAAAAGACTTCATCAACAACTTCGATTACAACCAAAAGGTCCGCATTCTCGACAACGCCCTGAACATGGCCAGAAACGCCA
Organism: uncultured Bacteroidota bacterium; assembly: GCA_903911135.1. Classification (GTDB taxonomy): domain Bacteria; phylum Bacteroidota; class Bacteroidia; order AKYH767-A; family JABDAW01; genus JABDAW01. The sequence goes on along the minus strand of CAIWCG010000058.1, from coordinate 572 downwards.
AATCATACACCGAAAACGCCAAGAAAGACATCGAAAGCAGAGCGAAATTCATTGCCCGACACGACATCGAATGGCATCGAAAATTCACCCTCTCCATCGCCTGCCTTTTGCTGTTTTTCATCGGAGCTCCACTCGGCGCCATCATCCGCAAAGGCGGTTTGGGGCTGCCCGTCATCGTGTCGGTCCTCATTTTCATCTCCTATCACATCGTCACCATCACCGGCGAAAAATTCGCCCGCGAAGGCGTCATGCCAGCCTATCGCGGCATGTGGATATCCTCCCTTTTGCTCCTCCCACTGGGCGTTTTCCTTACATACAAGGCCACTACCGACTCGTCCCTGTTCGACCGCGACGCCTATCTGAAAATATTTTACAAGCTCTTCAAAGTCTTCAAAAAGCGAAAGTAACCCTTCCGTTTTTTGATGCCTCTGATGATTTTTCTTTTTTGGAGCCTATGTTCACTTCTCGTATCATGGTGCTACCTGCCAGCCATCGATTATCTGCCGCCAACCGCCAAGGCCTTCGTAATGGCAGGATAAGCTGGGCATGTCAGGGCTATGCTCTATGGCAGC
>CAIWCG010000057.1 GCA_903911135.1 uncultured Bacteroidota bacterium | reverse complement strand
TGTTCCGTGGGTTCGCTGCGCTCCGTTTTTGCCGCCACTTACAATCGCAAGGTAAAGGCGGCAAAGAACCGCCTTCGGCGCCACTCCACTCCCTCGCCCAAAGCTACGAATGATGGATACGGCTAAATGATGTTTTTACTTGATTATGACCAGCTTGCCTGTGGCGGACACGCTGTGCTCTTGCAGCACTTGCCAAAAGTATATGCCTTGGCTTAGAGGCAGGGTAAGGGTTTCTTGGCCAGACCTATTAAGAAGATTATAACCATAAACCTCCCTGCCTAACATATCTGTAATCATTAAACTGCTAGAAGCAGACAGATTATATTGAAGCGTGAAAGTGCCGTTGTTGGTATTTGGGAAGAGAGAGAAATGCTGATGGTTTGGGAGTTCGTTGATGCCTGTGGTAAAGCAGATGGTATCGGACTTGCTTTTGCAGCCATTGGGATCGGTTTCGATTGCATAATAGCAGGCATTGGTGGTTTCGACATTCGATTGGTTGGTGGCACCTGGGATGGCTGTTGAATCTTTGTACCACTGCAAGCCAGTGGTGAAATTGGTAATAATTAGGGTATCGCCATGATTAATGATTTGTGGCATGATTGGAGGAACGAAAACTGTATAGTAAAATGTTTGAACAGAAGTGTCAGAAAAATTTCCGCAGGCTGTTGAATTATATCCAATTAATGTTACTGTATAATTACCGGAAGAATTAAAGTAATGCGAAGGATTAACAGCTTGACTGGTGCCTCCATTGCTAAAACTCCAAAGATAAGAAGTAGCATTGATGCTGGTATTAGTAAAGTGAACGAGGAGAGGTTTACAGCCAGTTAAAGTATCTACAACAAATGAAATAAGTGGCAATGGAAATGTTTGCACTGCAATATTGATACTATCGGTTAATGAACAAGTACCATTGCTTACATTTACCCAAAATGTTCCAGAAACAGAATCTGTGATTGATTGTGTGGTTGCACCAGTTGACCAAAGATAGGTGCTATTGCTATTACCTGCATTCAAAATTATTGACTGACCATTACATATTGTTGTATCATGACCCAAATACACAATAGGTGCAGGAAGAAAAGTTATTGCGATAGTATCTGAACCAGAACAAGTACCAAAATTGGTTACATCAACCCAATAATTTCCAGAAGTTGTAACAGATATTGTTTGTGTAGTTTCACCTGTTGACCAATGATAATTTGCTCCTGAATGTCCTGCATTTAAGGTTAAGGGGTTACCGCTACATAATGTAGTATCATTTCCAAGATTAAGATAAAAGGGATGAAGTGATAAATTAATAGTATCAATTAACTCGGCACTACAGGAATTTGCATTATATACCTGTACCCAATAAGTAGCATCATTATTAACAGAAATTGTTTGTGTTGTTTCCCCCGTTGACCATAAATAGCTTTGGCCTAATGCAGTTGGACTTAATATATAAGGTGCTAAGCAAACCGAAGTATCTATATTGACAGTAATAGGACGGTTATAATTAATAAAATTAGGCAAACCAAAAAGAACCGAATCATTACCTAAATAAACACCATGAATATTAAAATTGCATCCTAATCCAGATATATTAGGGGAATTTACTACAGCAAGATATGGTGTTGAATAAAGACTAAGATATAACTTATTGTCCGGTCCCAAAAGCCATGATCCTAAATAAGCAGAATCCATTATCAAATATTGTGAAGCTATTATTGTTGCCTGATTATTAGATGAAAGATCATATTGATAAAATGAATTATTTACTGCTGCTATTCCGTTAGCATATAACTTGCTATTGTCAGGAGAAAATTCAATACCATAAGTTCCAACTCCCATATTAGATATCGTTATAAGATTAGAAATTATGCCCGTAGAATTATTAAAATCATAAACCTCAGCTATATTTAAATCAGGAATAGCGGCAGCCAATTTCCTTCCATTTGGTGAACCTTTAAGATAACCAGCAAATTCGTGTCCTGAATCAGTTACTGCACCAACATTGGAAATTATAGGAGTACCTACTCCAGCATTAGTTATTGGGTAAGAGTAGTAAGTATTGTTACCCCAACCATGTACAATGACCCAATAATCTGTACCATTACAATTTAATACTCCACATAGTTTCTCTGTTGCCGGGGTATTCAATTGAACATTTTTAACTGTTACATCTCCTAATCCTGAAGCCAATGACATATCCACTTCAGAATAATTAATACCATGAGGTTGATGAGTTGCATCAGCAGTAAAAATATAATAGATATTTGAACTATCTGGCTTTGGAACTATTAATGCAGATTGTGTAGTTGTACCATTTCCAAATAGCCCAGTTCCATTCGGCATGATAATATTATTCCTGTTCCAAACAGATACTCCATTGGTGTAAAATAATAAGCTACCATTATTATCAGAAATAGTTGCACATCCTTCATATTGAAACATGGCACTCCCTGAAACTGGAATCGGAACACCTGCGCTAAAGTTCAATGCAGAGTATCCTCCAAAATACCAATTCCAATCTTGCTTTTGGGCAAGAGAGTGATTAATGAACATTGAATAGAGAATTGATAGAAAAATCAGATTATATTTGTATTTTTTCATTTTTTAGATTGATTATAAAAGGGGACAAACAAAAATTGTTTGTCCCCTATAAATTTTTCGTTTTACTTTATTATTACCAACTTATCAAATTTACTAATTTTATCATTGATATAAACGCGATATAAATAGATTCCATTATCTAAGTTTTCCTGATTTATTTGCAAAGAGTTTGAACCTTCTGATAATAGATAATTAATTAACACATTACTATTTAAATCATAGATAATAAACTTCCCTATTTCGTTTTTGTCAAGAAAATAATCGTATTGCATATTCCCATTATTGGGATTAGGGTATAAGATTCCAAAATGATAATTTGTATTATTATTTTTTGATTCTAATCTTGGTGGAAGTAAGTAGCAAAAGTCATTTCCCGTATATGTTGAGAAAGGACTTGGGGTACAAGGAAAACTACCACTATTACCATTGGTTGCGGGGAAATTGCCGATTCCAGGTCTGCAATTGAAATTAGTATAATTACCACCCATATTAGAACCTGCATCCGCAAAAGTATTATAAACGCAAGATGATGACCAATGGTTGTCACAAGGCACAAGTAAAGTTCCTTGATCACTTAACCCAATATAAACATTGTTTAGATATACTTGATAATACGCAGAACCCGAAGTGAAATCATTACCTTCAATTTGCAAGCCACAATTAGTACATCCAAATGCCCAATTATAAACTGCTATACCGGCTCCAAGATTTGAAAGGTTATTGCAATATACAATTGTTGGAGGATTCAAAACCGATGAAGTGCAACCATTCATAGTAATACCGAAATTTGATGGAAATGATGCTGCTGAAGCAGCAATACTACTTATCTGGTTATGATGAACCTGTGCATTATTACAATTCAGAAGATTTATACCTGTTGCATTAATTATTGGATTATTTTGTATAGTAATAAATCCTACAGGGAATTGATGATTATGAATTGTTGGATATTCTAAATTTTCCCCAAAAATACCAAAAGTAAAATTGGTTATTTTATTTTTTTTAACATCATAAGTAGCACCAGAAGCAATATTATTTTCTCTACAAAAAATAGCATAAGCATTATTTGTTGTTGGTGTGTTTTTAAAATTATTTCCTACTATTTGGGAAGTTGTATTTGTTATAATAGAATTAGAATAACAATAAACTGACCAGCCAATGCCATTCGGTTGTTGGAAATTGTCCGTAAAAATATTATTTTCAATATCCACTGATGATGTTTCGCTATTAATACCATATTTATCCATACACATAAATGTATTGCCACCATCAGTACCAATATGAGATGAAAGAACTCCATTAAGTTCTATCCCTGTATTAGATTTTATATACCCACAACAATTCGGTTTTAAAATTCCATCACAAGCTGTTGAAAGAAAAGTGCTGCCGCATTTAAAAGTATTACCAATAATAGGGCCTGTCACTCCACCATTTTGAACGATTCCTTTCCAGTTATTATTAAAAATATTATTTTTAATATAATATGTACTATATTGGTCGGCGGTAACGGCTTGTAAAGCATCTTCTATAGTACTGTTTGTAATTTTGATACTTGTTGCTTGAATTATGGTAGGGCAAGTTTCCACTATCCCATTCCAAATATCATTACAAGCATAAAGATGACAATAATCCATTGCCATTTCTCCATGATCCATAACATAAATACTCACACCTGGAGCCATAATAAAATCACAATGATCAAACATTGGATAACCACCATTATGAATTCTAATATCACCATTCACTAATATTATTTTATGACTATAGCTCGTTGTCGAATAAAAATCCCAACCAATTGCAGGGACAATATCTGTATAACTATGATCATAACAGCAAGATGGGTCGGTAGTAACGTCAACTGAAAAAACTGCCGAACAAAGATTTGCGTCTGATACTGTTACAGAATATGCACCAACTGTTAAATTGCTAGCCGTATTACTAAAGCTGACAGATGGTGACCAAACATAAGAATAAGGTGAACTTCCCCCACTTGGGGAAATTAGAGCTGTACCATCATTAAATGGTACATTACATGAAACTGGGGTGGTTGTAATTGTAGCAGTAATAGGAGATACTACAGTTACAGTAACCGTTGCCGTTGCTGTATTACTTTCACAATCTGTAACAGTAAGAGTATATATAGTTGTTATTGTGGGAGAAACTAAAGGATTGGGAGAGGTTGATTGTCCAGTAAGTGATGCGTCAGAGGGACTTGATGTCCAACTAAATGTTGCACCAATATCATCAGTAGTTGGTGGACAACCCAATTGAGCCTGTGCACCACAATAGATTGTCATATTATCACCAGCATTTATTCTCCATAGATAGATTTCTTTTATAGCAAGCCAATTGCTCGATACAAAGGAAGCAGCAGGGAAAATATATACACTTTGTAAATCAAAGCTTGTTGTATTTGTGAAAATTTTACATCTATCTTGCATTATAGAATTACTTACATTTGGAAGATCATCTAACTCTAAACATGGACAAGAACCTGAAGGCGGAAATTCCTGTGTATATGTTAAATTATATGGAAATGCTGATGAAGCATCGCTAGTAGCAAAAACAAAAATATGGTCAAGTTGATCAGTGCAATCTGGACAAGAATATTTATAATGTAATAAATATTGATTATTTGCCATTATTAAATTTGGAGAAAGTGTCTGTGCCATACCCTCTCCATCCCCAGTATTTGTAATGTCATCCCACCATAATGCTCCCATCCATGCAACATGGGGATCGGGCAGCCAAGGGAATAAATCTGTCGTTCCAAATACATTATCCCAACAACTTACAAATCCATCCAAAAATGCATTACCACATATACATGAATTATTGCCAAAATCCCCATTTGTAATGAGATCACATTGCGTATTATAACTACAATTATTTGCTGATGGCAGATTCCATTCTTGACTATATATCTTAAAATTAGATGTATTATTAATAGGTTGTGATAATTTCAAATAATAGATATAAGAAGAATTAAGATGATAAAGTCTAAGCGATTTTGAAAAGAATGTTGTAGTAAAAACTGTATCAAAATCCAAAGTTAATCCGCTACAAGAACCATGATATAATCGTACGGTATCTATATAAATTGTATCTATTGAAATTATACCAATCCCAGTTATAGTATCACCACTGACATTAAAATTATACCAATAGGCAGTATCCGTCATTGAACATACAATACCTGTATCTCCAATTGTATAACTAACAGATGTACTACAAGTTGTTTGGGCTTTTGTTTTATTTGTGGGTAATGCAATAAAACAAAAGATTAATAAGAAAAGTCCTAAAAAGGAAATAAGATTTTTACTGGGGTTGTTTTTTAGATTTTTCATTTTTTAAAATTTTGATTGAACGATTTGTTGATTTTAATTCGGTAAAATTATGAAATAAAAACTGAAAAAACATAATGTTGCCTAAAATTTCCAAACCTTACTCCTTGCAAGCATACCTTTTAGTCTTACAAGCATACCTTTTCGCCTTCCAACCATACCTTGTTATCTTGCAAGCATACCTTGTCGCCTTGCAAGCATACCTTTCTTACCGACAAGCAACACTTGCGGTCTTACATCCATACCTTTTCGTCATGCAAGCAACCCTTGTGGTCTTACAAGGATACCTTGTCGTCTTGCAAGCATTACTTGTGGTCTCACAACCTACACCTGTGGCTCTGCAAGTGTCGGTTGTAAGACGACAAGTGTCCCTAATTCAATTTCATCTAAAACCTGCCTAATTATCACTTTATCCATTTGATTATCAAGCAGATATAACTTGTTATTATGTTAACAAGTGTTAATTTTATGCTTCTTTTTTGAGTTTTCAGCGAGAAAAAAGCACAAAAAAACGAGGTATTTAACCGTTTAAATACCCCGCCCATTCACTGCCGATTCAACTGACAGTTATAGTCTTGCAACTGGCAATTAATGTCCTATCATTGGCAGTTATAGTCTTGCAAATGGAAGTTAATGTCTTGTAACTGGAAGTTAATGTCTTTTCATTGGCAGTTAATGTCTTGTAACTGGCAGTTATTGTCTTACAATTGGCAGTTATTGTCTTATCATTGGCATTTAATGTCTTATCATTGGCAATTATTGTCTTACAACTGGCAGTTAATGTCTTGTAACTGGCAATTATAGTCTTACAATTGGCAGTTATAGTCTTATAATTGGCAGTTATAGTCTTGTAACTGCCAATTTCAAGGGGCACTTCTGAAAATTACTAAAAGGCCTCGTAAGTGTTTGTATATCATTGTTTTAGCGTTGTGCTTTTGGGGCATAAAAGTTGTTCTGGAGCGAGGTAGTGAAATCTCAAACCCAAAAACGGGCTAAAAAAGGCCAATCCACAACCATAAAAAAGTTTGGGTTGATTTCCTGAAAACTGTTGTTTGTAAAATATCCTACAATTCCGTCGAAGCAACCTGCCGTCAAAACATAGCCCCGATAGTAGCGGCAGCCCGCTGCTTGGTATCGGTAATGGGGAGCAGCGGCTACAGCGGATAGCGGGACGCAGATGTGACGAGAAGAAACC
>CAIWCG010000056.1 GCA_903911135.1 uncultured Bacteroidota bacterium | reverse complement strand
ATTATATCATTATTTATTATACATTTTCACATTATCAATTATTCTTATGTCTTAATTAATTCGTTATACGAAAGTAAAATAATAGCCAATAAATTGATTTTCCTGCCATTATCGCCTCCGACAATCGTGAATAAATTGATTTTTCTGCCATTATCCAATCCGAAAATAGCCCATAAATTGATTTTTCTGCCATTGTAACTTCCGACAATCTTGGATAAATTGATTTTTCTGCCATTATCCAATCCGGCAACAGCCAATAAATTGATTTTTCTGCCAATGTCGCTTCCGACAATTGTGAATAAATTAGTTTTTACGGCTATCGCACCAGTGCAATATCTTAACTTCTTGAAATCATTAAAACTTAAAAGAAAGGAAAAAAGGTTTTGGGAAACCAACCGAGTGATTTGCATCTGTTTATTATTTAAGATTTTTACTGGTTGGTATTTTATGTATTAGATAAATTCAGTCCCTTATAATGCGAAGTTTTTTTAGTGTTTTACTTTCCTTTAATTATGCCGGCAAAGATACTCAATTAATTGTAATGAACTTCGCAATTTATTTTATTGGCTAATATTTCGTTGTTTTGCGTGCCTATAAACGATTGCCAATCTCTGTTGAAAAAGACCACCTTCTTCCTTATCCTTTTATGCTTTATCCTTTTCGGAGTGGTTTCGCAGGTGCTGTTTCATTATTATTCCGTCAAAAACAAAATCACCTTCAGCGAAAATATTGCACCGATAATTTATAAGAATTGTACCGGTTGCCATCGCCCAGGAGCTGATGCTCCCTTCGATTTGATAACTTTTAATGATGTGAAGAAACGCGCCAAGATGGTGAAGAAAGTGACCGAGACGAAATTCATGCCGCCATGGCCTGCCGACCCAACTTATTCGCATTTTGCTGATGAGAAATTTTTGTCTGATGAGGAGCTGAAAACAATTTCTGTTTGGGTAGATGCCGGTTGCCCAATGGGTGATTCCTCTAAGCTTCCCAAGCCACCCGAGTATATCAGAGGTTCGCAATTAGGCAAGCCCGACATGGTGATAAAGATGGCACAGCCACATTATATTAAAGGTAACAATACCGACAAGTTTTATCTGATGAAATTGCCTTATGAAATGGCTAATGATACCTTCGTGAAAGCGATAGAATTTGTGCCTGGCACACCCAAGGGAGTGCATCATGTAAACGGGCAACTGATTACTTATGATGCCGGAAAAAAGAAAACCGTTTTTGGTGGAAATTTTATTGTTGATACCGACACATTTACTCATAAACAAGGATTTGAAAAGATGGATATTCCCAATGATGACGGCACTTACCCGACTCTTACACCGTCTGTTACGAATTATCTTCCGGGTGTGATTGCTACCCTATATCCTGAAGGAATCGGCGGCTATAAAATGAAGAAGCAAGGGACTATTTTATTCAGTGAAATTCATTATGGGCCGTCTCCGATTGACAAGATTGACACGTCTTATTGCAATGTTTTCTTTGATAAGGCTCCGCCTAAAAGACCGACTTCTGAAATTCAGTTAGGGACACTTGGCGTATCGAAAATCATCCCGCCTTTGTTCATTCCACCAAACATGGTGAAGACATTTCATACCAGCATCGTTGTTCCCGTTGACATCTCTGTGCTTACCGTCAATCCTCACATGCACCTTCTTGGCAAGAAGTTCATTGCCTGTGCTATCAAGCCTTCTGGCGATACCATCCCCTTGATTCGCATCAATAATTGGGATTTCAGATGGCAATATTTTTATACTTATAAAAAGATGATTAAGATTCCTGCCGGCTCCTTGATTTATGTTGAAGGAACTTACGACAACACCAGCAATAATCCTCTAAACCCTTACCATCCGCCACGTTTGGTGTGTGAAAAAGAAGGCAGCATGCGTGTTACCGACGAGATGTTTCAGTTCATCATCACCTATCTTCCGTATCAGGAAGGAGATGAATACATCAGCTTGGAGAATGCGAAAGTGAATCATTGAAACCGGTGCCTGCATCAGGCATTCGATTTCAATTTTCAAGGATTGTTAAGTTATATCAAATCGAAAAGGGAATGCACCCCAACAGGTCTGTCGGTGGTAAATCCTTCGGCGTATTTCACTCCGATGGCCCTGCCGAATTCACCTGCCCTTGCTTCCAGGAAATCCAGGAATTCCTTGGTAGCTATCGGCGTAATGGGTTCATTCGATTCAGGATTGTAAAACTGGGAGCTGAATGCTTTTATGGCTTGCATCTTCAATTCCATAAATGGTGTAATGTCCACAATGAAATCGGGTTTCAAGTATCTGTCTTGGATGTAATGATAAACCACCTTGGGCCTCCATTCGTGCTGCGATTGATTGTTTTCATCGAGCGTAATCACTTTTCTCAAGCCAGCCAGAAAACAACTTTCAGATACGAGCTTGGCAGCTCGTCCATGATCGGGATGACGGTCGGTAATGGCATTTGCCAAAACAATTTCAGGTTTATATTTGCGGACCATCCGCACTATCGCCAACTTGTTCGCTTCACTGAAATCGAAATAGCCATCCATCATGTTCAGCTGTTCACGAACCGCTACGCCCATGATTTTTGATGCTGCCTCAGCTTCCGATAAACGTATTTCAGGAGTGCCTCTGGTACCCAATTCACCGTTTGTAAGGTCTATTATGCCCACCTTTTTTCCATTCTTGATATGCTTTATCACGGTGCCGGAGCAGGACAATTCAACATCATCCGGATGTGCTCCGAAAGCAAGTATGTCTACCTTATTCATAAATTATTTTGCGCCTTTAATCCAATTTGTAATCACCTCGTCCATCGGTTTTGTAGCCGAAGGATAGTAGGCAGTCCACTTGCCTTTCTCATCGATGAGGAACTTGTTGAAATTCCATTTTACCACCGCATCAGAAACACCGTTCAGGTCTTTGTGCGTCAGCCATTTGTATAATAACGCTTCATCATCGCCCTTCACCGAAACCTTTGAAAACATGGGGAAAGTAACGCCGTAGGTCTTGCTGCAAAAGGTTTTTATTTCGGCATCCTTTCCGGGCTCTTGTCCCCCGAAGTTATTTGCCGGAAAGCCCAGAATGACGAACTTATCGCCACCAAATTGTTTATAGAGCTTTTCCAAATCCTCATATTGTGGAGTATATCCGCATTCGGAAGCGGTGTTTACTATCAATACCTTCTTCCCCTTCAATTGGGCAAAATCGAATTCCTTTCCATCAATCGTTTTCATTTTAAAGTCATAAAAAGACTTCGGCTGCCCTTGGGCAAATGTTCCCATTGTCATGATTATCATTGTTAATGCTGTTAAGATGTTTTTCATATGTTCATTCATTTTAATTTATACTCCTTAGTAGTCAAAGTTTCTTGGCTCGCCATTCAATTCGCGTCCATGCAAGATTTGTTCCTTGATGAAATTGATGATCGAATTGAAAGTTGTGTCGGCAAATTCCACCATTTCATCATTCTCCACAAATGAAATTCCATTGCTTGCCTTCATTTGATATTCCTCGTATGCCGCATCAAGACAGTTCGTTATTTGCGTCAATTCAAAATCTGCAGCAGCCCTGAAAATGGAATCCTTCAAGTCATCAGGATTCTTGAATTCTATCTGCATGTTTTCATCAATCATTTCATAGCTGAACAACTCCAGACAATCATCCAAAGCTTGGTCCTCTTGCCACGTGTCATCTTCCTGCTCCATGGCCTTGAAGTATTTCAGCAAGGTCTTATCCTCGAACTTCTTGATGAATTCCTCCTTGGTTTTATAATCAGGGATGATTGGAGGTTTGCCATCAAAATTTGGATTGATTGCCTTAACAATGGCTGGCACGTCATTCTTCTTTGACTTTTTCCCCTTAGACTTTTTAGCCTTCTCATCCTCCTCCGCCTTTACAAGATTCAAATAAAATTGTTCTTTGTCGCCCTTGATATTCGGCAACATAAAAAGGTTTCCTGTGCCCATCATCGTGTCATGATAAACATACCAAGCCGGTGTTGGCATCATGGACTCTCCGCCATTCAAATATTCTGTTCTATAAAAATCATAGCCCTGCCAAGAGCTCATGAAGTGCTTGGGTTGATAACTATCGGAAGTCATGTATTGCTTATACAAATCAAATTCCTCCTGTGAGATAGCATCTATATAAGGGCAGGTCTTGATTTTTTGTTCCCACTTCAAGAAATCCCAAGAAACTTCGATGCCTGGCAGAACTACTTCACCAGCTCTCCATTTGCATTGAAGATTGAACAACTTTTTCTGTTGGATTTCCCATAAAAAGGTCGAAGCCATCTCCCTGAACCGCAGCTTTTCATTGATGTCGCGCTGTAAATAGTTTGGGCCCCATTCAAGCCATTGAGCCTTCCGCCTTGCATAGCTTTCGATGAATGATTTTGTTGAAACAGGATTGTATTTCTCGAAATACTTCTTGTATTTTTTCCCCTTGGTCAACTCACTGGTAATTTCCTTGATTACCTTCTCCCTTCGCATCGTATTATCTATGTCCTTCTTTGCCTGTTCCGACAATTTAGGTTGTTTTTCCTTTGCCATATCTTAAAAGTTCAAATCTTCCGGTTCACCATTCAATTTACGGCCTTGCAAAACGCTTTTTCTGTGATGGTCATCTATCATTTTCCGTGTTCTTGTCTGTTCTTCCAGCTCGGCATCGGAATAACCGAACGAAATGTTGTTGTCAAGCCTAAAAAGATACTCATCAAAGACAATAGGAAGGGCCTTATTCAATTGTCGTACTTCATGCTCTGCCATGGAGGTGATGATGACTTCTTGCCAACTTCCACCTTCAGCCACCGGTATCGGTATCTCTGCATTCTTAAGGTCTTCGAGAGCATTACTAAGCTCGGGGTATCCAGAATCATCGTAATCGCTTCTATCCATCAGCGCATGGTACTTAAGCAGAACGGGATCGTCGAATCGCTTGATGAAATCGACGATGAAATCATCACTATAGCCCATCATCGGCCTAGGATCAGACTTGGCGGAAGGATTATATTCGGGATGTTCCTTTTTGTAGTCTTCCATCCGTTGTTTGGATGCCAAGCGCGTATATTTAAGTTCCTTTTCGCCACGGATATCAGGCAAATCCAACAAATAACCTGTCCCCATCTTGTCATCGAAGAAATCATACCAATCCGGCAACTCCTTCTTCCAATCATCGTCGCCAAAGCTCTTCTGATACGATTGCCAATCACAATATTCATAGTCATTATCATAATCATAAGCCCCAGAATTGATGAACTCCACCAACATATTGAATTCCTCCTCCGAAACCCTATCAAGGAAAGGGCAAGTCTTGATGGCCTTCTCCCAATAATCGAAATCTTCACACAGTTCTATGCCGGGAATCGTTATTTTCTCTGCCCTGAACTGACATTGGAGATTAAAAAGTTTCTTTTGCTGAATCAACCAAAACAAACGCTCTGCTCGGTTCTTGTATCTCGATATTTCCTCGTCCTCCTTCTTCAAATACATCTCGCCATACTTCAAATAGCGCCATTTTGCCTCGGCATAATTCTTAATGAAGGCTTCCACTGTTTGCTTGTTATAGGTCGAGAAGTATTCCTTATACTTCGGGTTCTTTTTCAAGTCCTTAAGTATCTCCTGCTTCAGCTTATCGTCCTCTTTCGTGTTTTTTATCATCAATTTCCCCACGTCCGACAGTTCTGCCTCTTCCTTCTTCACCCGTTTTGCCATGCTATAGTCTTATTTATTCATTTCAATTGTTCAAAATTAGACAATTAAAACGACATCACACAAATTAATTGCCAAAGATGTCCTTTCTATGCTCAAAATTATAATTTCGCGGCATGAGAAAAATAACTGCCGACTATATCTTCCCGATTACCTCCAAGCCCTTGAAGGATGGCGTGATAACCATCGACGACAAGGGTACGATTCTGGACATCAGCCCACAAATGATTGACGATGATGACCAATCCGACCTGGAACATCACCGCGGAATCATTATACCCGGTTTTATCAACTGCCACTGCCACCTGGAGCTGTCTTTCTTCAAAGGAATGCTCAAAGAGCACACAGGTTTGGATGTTTTCATCCGAGACATACTTGCCTTGCAGCGCCCCGAACTGGATGTGATCCTGAAATCCATTGACGAGGCCGAAAACGAGATGATTAATAACGGAATTGTGGCGGTTGGAGACATTTCCAATGGCAATACTACCTACCTGCAGAAAGCAAAACGCAAAATGCTCTACCACACCTTCATAGAGGTATTCGCCTTCGACCCGACGAAATCCAAGTCCGTTTTTGATAACGCCGTAAGCTTGTTTAATGAATATCCTTCCGGTTTGCACAAGTCCATCACTCCGCATGCTCCCTATTCCGTGTCGGATGAGCTGTTCAGGATGATTTACGACTTCTCCAAGACTCATGACGCCATCCTTTCCATCCATAATCAGGAATGTGAGGGTGAAAACGACCTGTTCCTGACCAAAACCGGTACCATATATGAACGAATAAAGAGTTGGGGAACTGACCTTTCCAATTTCCATGCTACCGGCAAGAAATCGCTACCCATCGTGCTCCACAAGATGCCCGAAACATCGAAAATTCTCCTCGTTCACAACACCGTAACCACCGAAGAGGACATCCGATGGACAATGAGCCAACATGAGCAGCTTTACTGGTGTTTCTGCCCCAATGCGAACCTTTATATCGAACAAAAACTGCCCAACTTCGCCGCTTTCATCAACTCCAATGCCCGATGTGTGGTGGGTACCGACAGCTATGCCAGCAATTGGTCTCTTTCCATTCTTGATGAGCTCAAAACCATCTCCAAAAACTCCCCAAACATCCCTTTCGAGACCCTTCTGAAATGGTCCACCATCAATGGTGCCGAGTTTCTCGGTTATTCCGACCAGTTGGGCTCCATAGAGGTGGGCAAGCAGCCCGGTTTGAACCTATTGACGGGCATCGACAGCAATACACTTGCTCTTACGCCCGACTCGAAAGTCAAGAAGATCATTTAAGCTTTCATTCCTGCTGTTGCAGCTCCCGAAAGGGTCGCTATCACATCAGGAATGAAATTATTCGGTTAGGAGCATTCATAAGGAATTATATAACAAATTTTGGACAGCTCATCAAGTAACTCACAAAATAAAGCATAAAAGACTTTAAGTTGTTCTATATTGTTAATCACCCCTCCTTCAAATAAATATAATTGACTCACTCCTTCTGGAATTACCTCCCCCCATTGACCTTCGGTATCAGTAATTTCAAGACGAACACCCTTTTGTAATGAGATAATTTCCCTTATTTTATTATTTGAAAACAACAATCGAATCTTATTTTCATCATTACCTTTTATTATAAAAGCATTATCAAAATCAGGATACCCAATTTCAATATCCTGGAACCCAAAAATCTTTCCTATCGAACTTAATAAATCTTTAGGCGCTATTGAAAACTTAAAATTTTCCTTTTGAATGAATGAAACTCTTACTCTAATATATTCCGCAGAAAAACCTGAATGACTAGTAGAGGATCTTAATATATAAGTATCAATAACTATTTTCCATTTTTCATAAGTAACCGCAACACCATCTTGTTCTCCATAATGACCTTCAATGTAAGTCCCATTCATTTCATTACAAAATTGCATCAATGCATTCTCATTGCCTTTTTCGAATATGCCACTTATTATACCCATTGTTTGTTTTAGTTAATTTAACTTTTTAACGCCTGCCAAATTACATAATATTTCTTGCAAAAAAATCCCCATCTCCCTCCTTGTCTTACTTTCTAATTCATTCCCCTCCCTCCTCGATTCACCTAAAATATTTTTGCGTTAAGAAATAAAACAGCAGGCACCAAGCCAAGAAAGCAGTACAGTCCGCCTATCAAGTACTCACTACCCACAGCATCCTTCAGCGGGCCTAGTGCTGCGGGGCAGAAAAGCTGTTTTATTTTAGCAAAAAGATTTAAGTGCGATTCTTTTGTTTCTTTTCTTCTAAAGCAATACTCCGGTAACTTTCCTTACGCCGCCATTTCATTAATTGTACCGAGGACGATAATTTGTTGATAAATTTCCTTTATTTTTTGTTGACTTGGCTTTATTTCTAAGTTTGCAATAATTCGAT
>CAIWCG010000055.1 GCA_903911135.1 uncultured Bacteroidota bacterium | reverse complement strand
TTATTTCGCTTACAAAAACACTTGAACACTATTATACATAATGAGAACTTATACAAAAGAAACCCAAGATAAGCTTAGTCCAGAACTGGCATTGGAAATATTGAAAGAAGGTAATGAACGCTTCATGAACAACATCAAGGCCCATAGGAACTTGCTTACCCAAATAAATGAAACGGCAACAGGGCAATTTCCATTTGCTGCCATATTGAGTTGCATAGATTCCCGTACATCGGCAGAACTCATCTTCGACCAGGGTTTGGGGGATATATTCAGCATCCGCATTGCAGGAAACATACTGAACGACGACATATTAGGAAGCATGGAATTTGCATGCAAGGTAGCCGGATCGAAATTGATTGTGGTATTAGGTCATACCAATTGCAGTGCGATAGCAAGTGCCTGCAATAACTTCTCATTGGGGCATTTTACCAATCTTATAGAGAAGATAAAGCCTGCAATAGAACAGGAAACCATCACTCTTGAGAATAGAAACGACAGCAATATTCCATTTGTGGATAATGTGACCGGAAACAATGTGCATATAACGGTGGATAAAATCAGACAACAGAGCGAGATACTATTAGATATGGAAAAGAAAGACCAGATAATGATTGTAGGAGCGTTATATAATGTTGAGACAGGTCAAGTAACGTTTTACGAATAAGATTTAAATATCATGAAAAAAACAATTGGTCTATTTATACTTACTTTTTTGTTTGTCCAAGTTTCTTTAGGGCAGATAACCAAACATGCCTTGTTCTTGGGCAACAGCTATACTGGAGTAAACAACCTTCCACAAATAGTTTATGATGTAGCAACTTCCATGGGTGACAGTTTGATTTTCGACAGCAATACACCGGGTGGTTATACCTTCCAAAATCATTCTGCCGATGTCAATTCAATAAATAAAATCATGGTTGGCACATGGGATTATGTGGTATTGCAAGAGCAAAGTCAGTTGCCATCGTTTCCAATTGATCAGGTGGATTCGTTTGTATTTCCTTATGCCCATTATCTTGACAGCATGATTCATGCATATAACTCTTGTGCCTCTACCCTATTTTACATGACCTGGGGAAGGAAAAATGGTGATGCATCAAACTGTGCTACATGGCCACCAGTCTGTACTTATTCCGGTATGGATAGCCTTTTGAATATGCGATATATGATGTTGGCTGACAGCAACCATGCTCTTGTTTCTCCGGTAGGTGCTGTATGGAATTATATCAGGCAAAACTACCCCTCGTTAGAATTATATCAGGCCGATGAAAGCCATCCATCTGTGGCAGGTTCTTTTGCTGCTGCCTGCTGTTTTTATACTTCCATGTATCGTAAGAACCCAATGAACATTCCTTATAACTATACCTTAGCTTCTTCCGATGCAGACATCATTAGGGCTGCGGTAAAGGTGGTAGTTTATGATAGTTTGCTAAATTGGCATATTGGGCAGTATGATCCCAATGCCAACTTCACCTTTAATGTTGGAAATCATGATTCGGTTTCCTTCAGTAATCTTTCTTCCAACGCCATCAATTACTTATGGCAATTTGGAGATGGCGACACCTCCACTCTTGCCAATCCTATTCATGGTTATGGCAGCGGTGGGTTAGACACCGTTCTGCTAATTGCCTACCATTGCAGTTATTCCGATACCATAAGCATCATCGTGAATACTTCCTCTTCAGGCATTGACAATCTCAACCATACTGACAATATATTCATTTATCCTAATCCTGTTACCGATAAGCTGAAAATAGAAATGGCTGATTCCAAGCTTAGAAAAATATACCTCACCGATATATTGGGACAAGTCCAAACTGCTCGTTATACCTTGCAAGACAAGACAATAATCCTCAACCTTTCTTCTTTTGCAGATGGCATATATTTCATTCGCTTTGTTGAGGACAACGCCGTAAGGACTTACAAAATCATTAAACAATAAACATAATTCAAGAACTATATGAGAAAGAAAATAGTAGCGGGAAACTGGAAGATGAACACTGATTTCAAGGGTGGCTTGAAATTGGCATCTGAGGTGATGAATATGGTTAATGATGAGGTGATGGACGACATACAGGTGGTGTTGATTCCACCCTTCACACACCTTTTTGGCATAGGGCAGCTCATCAAGGGAAATAAAAAAGTTTCTCTGGGTGCCCAAAACTGCGCCGCTCATATTTCTGGCGCCTATACCGGTGAGGTATCTGCCGAAATGATTCGTTCGGTAGGTGCCGACTATGTCATTGTCGGGCATTCCGAACGCAGACATCTTTTCAAGGAAGACAATTCGGTGGTGGAGGAAAAGGTGAAGCTGGCCCTCTCCTACTCGCTCATTCCGATATTTTGCTGTGGCGAATCATTGGATGAACGAAACAACGGCAGGCATTTCCAAATAATCAATTCGCAGTTGGAAGAAGCCCTTTTCGAATTGGAAAAGGACGAACTCCTAAAGGTCGTCATCGCCTACGAACCTGTGTGGGCCATAGGCACCGGCAAAACCGCCTCTCCTTACCAAGCGCAGGAAATGCATCACTTCATCCGCACCACCATTAAGGAAAAATATGGCGAAGACCTGGCCAACACCATCCCGATATTATATGGCGGCAGCTGCAATGCCAAAAACGCCAAGGAACTCTTTGCCAATGCCGATGTAGATGGTGGACTCATTGGCGGGGCTTCCCTGAAATCGCGCGATTTCACCGACATCGTCAAATCGTTTTGATTGTAAAGCATCCTTGCATTCATAATTTATAATCCAACATTTATAATTTCCATTTGGAGCCTATGGTTTCTTCTCGCATCATGGTGCGTCCCGCTATCCGCTGTAGCCGCTGCATCCCCATTACTTATACAAAGCAGCGGGCTGCCGCTACTATCGGGGCTAGGTTTTGACGGCAGGTTGCCTCGAAACAACTTTTTATAAGTAACGTTTGTTGCCAGGATTTCCCTTCCGGTAGGCTTGGAGGAGGTGATTCTAAAACCAGACAGCTTGAAAAACAGTTCAGGACTTATAGTCATAATATACTACTATTCAATTGTTTTATTCATCTAATGGATTAGACCACACCTTTCAATGCCCTACATATGAGGCCTATCTTTAAAGAGATGGGGCTCATCCTTAAAGATATAGGGCTCATCTTTACAAAGATAGGGCTCATCTTTACAAAGATAGGGCTCATCTTTATAAAGATAGGGCTCATCTTTACAAAGATAGGGTTCATCATTACAAAGATAGGGCTCATCCTTTAAAAGATGGGGCTCATATTTATTGAAAAAGACCTTACAGGATATATTCGCTTGATGAAACTGTTTGGAGGCCGACGCAAGTGATTTACTTTTGGATTTTGAAGAGGCTTCGGGCGAGGGATGAGGGAGGGGCGCCGATAGGCGGTTCTTTGCCGCCTTTATTGGCCTATGGTGATGGCGGCAAAAACGGTACCCCCGGAACAGCCCGTACCCGAAGGGGCGCCCCCAAAAGAAAATCAGGAATATTGAATTATGAATTATAAATGCCGTTGGTAGATTGCCGAATCAATTGGCTTGGCCACCTTGCTGCAGGTTAATGAAATGGGCTTTGGCCTCTCGCCAATGGATGAGTTCTGCCATGATTTCTTCCATGAAACTGCTGTTTGCCTCTACCGCCAAATGATTGTCGGTCATGAATTTCTTGTTGGTTTCCTTGATGTTTATCAATGCCTGGCGCTTTTGCCGCATCTGGTCGTTGGTGATGCCTAAGGTCTCCTGTTTGGTCTTTCCACCACTCACTTTGTTGCCCAAATCGGCAAGGTATCGTTCGGAAAACACAATCATGTCGGGGGTATTGTTCGGTTGGTTAGCTTCAAAATTCATGAAGCATCGGTCGCAGTAATATTGAAAATAAGTAAGGCCGTCATCCAACATTATCTCCCCCACCGGAATCATGGAATATTCGGTTTTGCAATGCGGGCATTCGATGGTTTTGCGAGTCGTCCAGTTCTTGATGCGTTCGGCATCCATGATGTTTCGGAAAGCGGTATGCTCTTTGGCAAAATCGGTGATGTCAGTAATCTGATTGTTCAGATGATCCATCTCCTCCTGCAGGATAAGCCGATTATAAAGGGGCGTGGCATCATCGATGACGATCATTCCCTTGAAATAGGTCAAGAGTTCCAAGAGTTCATTTTCTTGTGAAGTGAATTTAGTTTCTTCCATATATCAGGTTTATTGTTTTATGTTTCTTTTGAAATCGACCAACACGCTGCCGGAATTGCGGATAAGGGAAAACGCCCAAAAGGTAATCACCACCGAACCGATGATGCCGCTGATGGCATCGAAGTAATACAACTTGAAATACATGCCGGCAAGCAAGGCAAGGATGGCAGTGAAACTCGTGAGTCCATCTGCCAAAACATGAAGATAGGCAGCGCGGATGTTATGGTCTGAATGTTCTTCTTCGTGATGCAATACCTTGGCACTGATGGCATTCACCACCAGCCCTATTGCTGCCACGATGATGGCTTCATTAAACTTGATGGCAAGGGGATTCACCAATCGGTCGATGGATTCGACAATCATGATGACGGCAATTATCTGCAGAACGATGGCACTCGTGAAACCTGATAAGGCCAACAACTTTTCGCGGTTGAAAGAAAGATGTTCAGACTTGGCGTACCTACGTGTCAGGAGGTATGATATCCAAGTAAGACCAATCGCAAAGACATGCGAAGACATGTGCCATCCTTCGGCAGTAAGCGCCATTGAATTGGAATAATATCCAAAACAAATCTCCAGAATCATCGTGAAAAATGCAATGATGACCACCCATCTGGCATTGCTTTCATGAATATGGCTATGGTCATGATGATGCGAATGACTATGGTTATGGTGGTTGTTATCCTTATGGCTGTCTTCCATGATTATTGATTGTCCGTTGTTGCTTTTGGCGATTTGATGTCGATAGGGATGACTACCTTGAAACTGATGTTTCTGCCCATATTGTATATTCCATTTGGGAAACCGGGAGAGGTAAAATATTTTAATCTGCTAAGATTGGATTGGTAGGCCACATCTGTAATATTCGTGCACACGATATTCACGGAAAACAAAGTCTTTCCTGATTTATTCGTTACGTCCCCTCCTACTCCGGCGCCATAAAGGATATATCCGGGAGTTATTGTTTCGGTTCCATAGGCAGAATAAATACGGTCCTGTTTATTATACCATTCCATTTCTATCTTGAGGTAGGTATTGGCTAAGAGTTTTGTCATTTTTTTCCAGGTACCTTTCAATTCCGAATGGGTATGTATCGGAGGTATGAATGGTAAATATTTATTACTATCATTAATAACGATTCCGTCTCCGCCTTTGTTCAATGCATATACCACCGATAAAGAGTTTTCGAAATGCAACCAATCGAGCGGATGAGGATGTATATCGATGCTAGCTTCTCCACCATATAGTCTGGCTTCGGATTGGGCGAACTTGAAGGTTTGATTGCCTTGAACAATAACAGAATCTTGCCCCATATCATTTAATAGTTTTTGATTGAAGATATAATTGGTTATGTCATTATTGAAAACCTCCACGCTTGCAGAAACATGCTTGGTGGAATAGAATATTCCAAAGTCTTCCTGTAAACTGAATTCAGGCTTGAAATCAGGATTCCCCATTTGATAAATGTTGGAACCAGGATGAACACCATTAGCAGAAATTTCAGCAATGTTTGGTGCACGGAATCCTCTGGCTATGTTTGCCTTGATCAAGAAATCTTCAGTGAAATTATAAGTCAGGCCAAAGCTGCCAGATATGCCTGAAAATGAATGTGAATATTCTTTGAATGGATTATAAAATGTTACTGTATTTACTTGCTTGTCGCCAATGATCTGATTACCGATGATATTTGGAACGGTAAACATCACATCATTGCCAAATGATCTGTTGTCATAACGAATCCCTGCGCTTATATCCATTGGTCCAAAGATTTTCTTGGTATAAATGAATGGCCCTACATCAAATAAATTATAGTTTGGAATAATGAATTCGGTTCCTTTGTTCTTATTGTTTTGATACATGCCATTAATGCCAACGGTAGTATTCCAACCATGAATGATCGGCAAATAATATTTAACATCATAAGTACCCGTTTGTAGTACCAGATATAAGCCAGGAATATCAATGAATTGCGGATGACTGAACTCCCTCCTGATATTATCCTGATAGCCCAATATTATGGAAAGTTTTCCATCGCCCAGTATGAAATTGCTTGTAGAATATAATTTATAATGCTGCACATGCTGATGCAATGCTGAAATGGTATATGATTTTAGTTCTGTGGGAGAAACTGTTTGCCTAATGGTGTCCTCTTCTGCTATTTGCTTCGTAAAATGTCCTGCTGAATCTCGGCTACCATCAGGAATTTGCTGGTTATCATCGAAGATGGCATAATTCAAATGCGTATATCCCCAATGCTTGGTAATTCCTATATATCCATTGATGTCATATTCCCTAAATGCAGTGCCATATACTCGTCCATCCAACAAATTATGATAATTTGTGGCCGCCTTATATGAAACTCGTTCACTAAAAACAAAACCTTTGATATTCCCAACATTGGAACCTGAAAGCAAATACAAACCATTGTTTGTTTGGTAATTGCTGATGATTTCTGATTTCACCACGCCATCCGGAACCGGTGCGGCAGGAATCAAATTTACCACCCCGGCAATGGCATCAGAACCATAAATCAAACTTTCGGGGCCTTTTATCACCTCCACCCTATCAATAGCACTTTCATCCACCTCTATGCCATGCTCATCGCCCCATTGTTGGCCTTCTTGCCGAACGCCATCAAATAAAGTCAAGACCCTATTAAAACCTAATCCTCGAATAAAAGGCTTGGAAACATTGGGGCCAGTAGTAACTGCATTGACACCTGGCTGTTTGGCAATCAGGTCAATGGCATTGGTGCTTGCCGATTGAGAGATGCTGATTCTATCCACTACGCTTACCGGCACTGGGTTTCTTTTCAGTTCGGTGGCTTGAGAAGTGCCCGTAACTACGAAGGTGTTGATTTCCTTTATCGACGGTTCCATCTTGAAATCGCGCTTATTGGTCATGTTTAGGTCTATGGTGACCAAAATGGTTTTATACCCGATGCAAGTTATTTGCAACAGAACTTTTGTTTGGGGCAAATTATCGATTTTATAGCTGCCATCAAACATGGAGATGGCTCCCGTTTTTAATTCAGGTATAAAAATCGTTACCCCGAATATTGGTTCGTTGGTAGTAATGTCGGTAATTTTTCCAGACAGGCTGGTCTTGCCCAAATTGGAGGCAGATACGCCACTTGCCAGTAATATTATAGGAATGATTATTTTTAATATGCTTTTCATTTTATCATGTTAATTTCAGTTAGAGATGGAATTCTTGATTTTGGGATTCAATCATTATGGCATCAAGAATTGCTGCCTCCATTAAAACAGTCTAACTCTTAACCCAATATTGCAACATGATTTTGAGGTGGCCCTCTTTCAGAATTTTCATCTACACCCTGAAGAAAATACGATGAAACATAGGTATCGCTATATATATAAGGACTAAAATCCTCATAAAAACCGAATATTTGATAATTGTTCAACAAAACTGGCCCTTCAAAATGGAAGGCATCGCAGTGCGTGTGCTTTTTACCAACTTCATTATTCGTAAACTTGGAATAGCGCGAATCCTGCGTGTCGTCATGATGTTGCAGCTCATGAACCAATTCCTTGGGAACACTATGAACCGCTATGATCAGCAATAAAAAATAAGAAATGTACTTCCTGATAATTTTTTTCATCAACGCAAAAATAGACATTTCTCCTGTATTGACCACATTAATTGGAATTAAAACTCATTTTCGACCTTGAAAATCCCAATAAGGAGCCTATGTTCACTTCTCGTATCATGTACGTCCCGCTATCCGCTGTAGCCGCTGCATCCCCATATCCGATACAAAGCAGCGGGCTGCCGCTACTATCGGGGCTATGATTGATGGCTGCTGCCTCGAAACAGCTTTCAAGAAACAATTCCGATAAAAATCCAAATAATGACAAAAAGGACGGATTTCAGGAGTTTAATAAGGGAAATGCCCTTTTTGACGGGGTAAAAAAATCTCGCGGAGAGACCTTTGTACCAAAGGTCGATACCTTTGGAGACAAGATCGAGATCTTTTACGAGGAGGAGGCTATCATCTCTCCAACGGAAGCGATCATGTATTCAAAGGAGGATATATTTGGTTACAAAGGAGGATATCTTCTCTCCAAAGGAAGCGATCATCTCTCCAAAGGAAGCGATCATCTCTCCAAAGGAAACGATCATCTCTCCAAAGGAAACGATATTTGGTTACAGAGGAAGCTATCATCGTAACCAAGATTATTGGTATGGTATAAGTCATTCATACTAACATCGTATTGTTGATAAATAAGCAATAAAGCAATGAGACAGACAGTTAATAAGAAGTAATTTTACAGCCAAATAAATTTTTGACATGTATATAAAAATGATTAGGAATAGTATGGTTGCCATACTGTTTTTCGCTTCCTTCCTGATGAATGCCTGGGCACAAAAGACAATGATTTATCAGGATAGGGATGCCCAATACAAGGCAGGGTTGGAACTGTATGACAATGAAAAATATGGGGCCGCCCAAGAGCAGTTTGCGTTGGTCATTTCATCGGGCAATGATGGCAATGAAATGATGGTGAATGCCCAGTATTATTATGCCATGTGCTCGGCCATATTGCTCCATCGCGATGCTGATTATCTGTTGACTACCTTCATCCATGCTCATCCGGAAAGCATCAAATCAAAGACTGCCATCTGGGAGCTTGGGAGGATGTATTACAAACAAAAGAATTACAAGAAAGCCATCGAATGGTTTGATAGAACCGATGTGACCTACCTGGGCAGCAATGAGGATGAAGAATATTATTTCAAGATGGGATATTCCGCCTTTAAACTGAACAGGATGGATAGCGCCTCGAAAGCATTTTATCAAATATTGGAAATCAATTCCAAATATTCGAATGATGCGAATTACTATTATGCACACATCAATTATGTAAAGAAAAATTATGAAGTGGCATTGAAAGCTTTCATGAAAATAAAGGAAGTTCCGGAATATCAGCGTACCGTTCCTCAATACATTGCCCAAATTTATTTTCTGCAGGGAAATTATGATGCCTTGATACCTTTTGCACTGTCAATAATTCCCAAAATGTCATCACAGGATGTTTATGAAATCAAGCGTATGGTGGGCGAAGCGTATTATCAGCGCGGACAATTCAAGGATGCAGTTCCTTTCTTGGAAGATTATTTCAATAGAGGCCCAAAGGCTCCATCGCAGGATGCTTTCGAACTTGGTTATGCCTGTTATAAAAGTGGCGTCTGCGAGAAAACAGTAAAGTATCTGGAGCAAATTGCAGATGGGAAAGATTCGTTGGGCCAAGCATCCCTTTACATCATGGGCGATTGCTTTGTAAAGATGGGCAAAAAACAAAATGCCTTGAATGCCTTCCGGTTTGCATGCTCACTTGATTTCGACAAGGAAATTCAAGAAGATGCCTTGTTCAATTATGCAAAACTGACTTATGATATATCGTATCAACCACTTGCCATTGAAGCCTTTCAGAAATATTTATCACTATATCCCAATTCTGCAAGAGCAGATGAAGTTCATGAATATCTTATCAACATTTATCTGACTACAAATGATTACAAAGGCGCCATGGCAGCCATTGAAAAGATCAAAACAAAGAGTAAAAAGATAAAGGCGGCCTATCAAAAATGCGCATTTAACTTGGGTGTTTCCAACTTTAACGATGGAAAACTGAAGGATGCTTTGGTATTCTTTGATATGTCTGCCAAGAATTCAATGGATACTAAATTGGAAGCCTTGGCGCAGTATTGGAAATCGGAAATATTCTATAAATGGAAAGAGTATGATGAGGCAATTGCCGGTTATGGGGAGTTTATCTTTATGCCTGAGGCAGTAGGTTTGGATGTTTATAATATTGCACATTACAACCTTGGATATTGCTATTACATAAAACAGGATTACCCAAACGCACAGAAATGGTTCCGAAAATATGTAAAGAACAAGAATGAAACCGATGAGACAAGATATAATGATGCCTGTTTACGTATTGCGGATTGTCATTTCTTTGCCAAGGACTATGCCAGTGCCGTTGAATATTATGACAGGGGCATAACCAACAAATCAAAAGCAACCGACTATGCATTATTTCAGAAAGGGATGATTTTGGGAATTCAAGGGAAATTGAAAGAAAAGGCTAATTCATTACAACGAATATTGGATGAATACAAATCTTCACCTTATTATGATGATGCCATGTTCCAGATTGCAAATTCTCGTTTGGTAGGTGGCGAGAACGAAGAAGCTTTGAAGATGTATAAAACCATTGTTTCAGATTATCCAAACAGTAATTATGTAAAGCAATCATTGTTAGCCATTGCATTGATTCATTACAATAACAAGGATAATGAAAAGGCATTGATGACCTACAAGCAGGTTATAGCCGATTACCCGTCTACTGCCGAGGCAAGAGAGGCATTGAATGGAATCAAATCAATATATATGGATGACGGAAACATAAAGGAATATCTTGCTTATGCCGAGAAACTTCCATTCGCAAACATATCGCGTTCCTCACAAGACAGCCTACTTTATCAAAGTGCTGAATTACGATATATGAAAGGCGATTGTGATGGTGCTGTTAGTGATTTCGCAAACTATATAAAGGATTTCCCTGAAGGATATTTTGTTGTCAATGCAAACTTCTACAAAGCTGAATGCGATTACCTTTCCAAAAGGTATGATGATGCATTGGTTGGGTATAATTATGTCGGCGCCAAATCAAAAAACAGTTTTTCTGAAACATCCTTGCTCAAGTCATCAAGAATTTATTTTGAAGCGAAAAAATGTGATTCAGCTTTGAAACGATATATTAAATTGGAAGATTTTGCTGACACAAAGCAGAATAAGATCGAATCCCAAACAGGACAAATGAGATGTTATTTTCAAACTGGTAACAATCAAAAGGCAATAGAGAATGCACAGAAAATAGTTGCCAATGAAAAATCATCTAATGAATTGCTTTGTGAGGCACACTTGATTTATGGTAAAGCCGCAATGAATCTAGATTCGAACGATGTAGCTGACAAGGAATTCAAAACTTTAATCAAGATCACTGAAAGCGAGATGAGTGCAGAAGCAAGATACGACCTAGCATTGATTCAATTTAATAAAAAGGATTACAAGAAATCGATAGAAGTGGTTAATGATCTGATTAAAATGGTTCCTTCCTATGATTATTGGATCGCTAAAGGATTTATTTTGTTAGGTGATGACTATTTGATGCAGGAGGATGCATTCCAGGCAAAACATACTTGGCAGAGCATCCTAGATAATTACGAAGGAGAAGATTTAAAAGCTATAGCCCAACAGAAAATCGATGATTTGAAAAAGAAAGAAGACGAACAGAAACCAAAGGATATTAAGGATGACAAGCCCAAAGAGGAGGAAGAAAATAAATAACCAGTTAGAGCAATGAAGAATATGAATAAGAGCATGAATTCAAGAACAATTTTGAATATAAGATATATGGTTGCCATGATGGTAATGGTTATAATTTCCATCAATGCTTCATCGGCGCAGACCAATAAGAAAAAAACAGGGGCTAAACCAAAAACAGAGAAAGCAAGCATTGATAAAAAGGATTCTACCGCTAAGGTAAATGATGCCATAAGCAAGGATACCTTGGCAAAGCTTACCCCTGTAAACAATCCAAAAAAAGGGAACGACAAGAATGAAAAGAAATCGGCCAAAGACGAAGAGGTTGAATTGATTCGCCCATATCAACCTAACTTATCCGAAGGTTACAAGATCAGCAACAGTCCACAAATAGAACAGGCAAAGATGGAAATTCCCAAGATGGATTTTTCCATCAATGCCAAAGCAATGCCTACATGGTATGATGTACTTCCAATTACCGCCACCAAGATGAAGGAAGAAAAACCTGAACCGCTTTCCAACAATATCATCAAGCTTGGATATGGCAATTACAACAATGTTTTCGGAGAGTTATATTTGAACAATGACCGCTCAAAAGAGTATTCGTATGGCGCTCATATCAAGCATTTTTCATCTGATGGTCAGTTGTCCGGTGTGGGTTTCAATGGCTTCAGCGACAATCAAATCAGCATATATGGAAAACGTTATCTGGATAACGAAACCATATCCGGCGGTCTTGATTATAACAGGAATGTAGTGCATTATTATGGCTATGCCGCACCTGATTCTTTGCTCAATAAGGATAATACCAAACATGTATTCAATAGTTTCGGAGTCAATGTAGGATTTCAAAGCAATTTCGTTGATAAAATGAAGCTGCAACATGATGCAACCCTGAACTTCTATACGATCGGAGATAACTTTAATGACAGTGAAACAGGAATTTCATTAATGGGTATGATCAAGCAAAAGCTTGGAAACGAACAGTCTGTAGGTGGAACTGCTTTGTTGGATTATAGCGGACTTAAACAAGATACTTTTACCAATAAAGCCAATACAATTTTCGGAATTGCTCCTCAATATTCCTTCAAACAGGGCGATTTCGACATTGCTCTTGGGGTTAATGCTGAGATGGAAAGTTATGTGAAGAGCAAGGCTCATCTTTATCCTAACATCGACATCAATTATAATGTAACCAGCGCTTCTTTGGTGGTCTATGCCGCCTTTAAAGGGGAGACCATCAAGAACACCTTTAGAACCATCACCGCAGAAAATCCCTTTACCTCTACCCCACTCGCCAGCTTTGGAAATACGAACATCAAGAAGGATATTTTTGCCGGCGTAAAAGGAATTCTCTCCAACAAGATGTCCTTTAATATTCGAGGCGATTACAAGGATATCGAAGGCATACCGATGTTCATCAGAATAGACAATTACTTCCCTTCGTTCCTGCTGGTATATGATACCGTTCAGGCAATAAACGCCCATCTCGAATTGTCATATCAACAAAGCGAAAGCCTGCGAATCATCCTCAATGGCGATTATAACCATTACAAAACCACTTCTCAAATCAAGGCCTGGTATAAACCGGGTATCGACATCAAGTTGAGCGGCATTTACAACATCGATAACAATTTCACCATCAGAGCGGATATTTTCGCCTTGGCCGACAGGTATGCAAATCAACTGCCTACCTATAACAATATGCACCCGGATCCCATCAAGTTACAAACCATTGCCGATGCAAACATAGGCCTCACCTATCATTACACCAAGATGCTTTCGTTCTTCATCAATCTGAACAATGTCACCAATTCACAATTTCAGAATTGGAACACCTACCCTGTCCAGCGATTCAATGCTCTTGGCGGTTTCAGCTATGCTTTTTAATGATATTCCGTTGATGCATTAGGCACCAACAACTCACCGGAATTCCGTCTGTCTTTAAATAATCCCGACTGCAAGATGATGGTAAACAAACTCCAAATGAACAAAAGGATAAATGCTGCAATGATGGCCAGCCTAAAATAGTATTTATACAGCTCCTTATTTTTCTTTTTTCTCCTTCTGGTTACTTTTTTTACCTCTTCCATGTTGTAGTCTTGATATCCGTGGCCGCAAATTAAATAAATAGGCTAAACATGGCAAAATTCCCTTGTCAGGTTAATGAAAATCTGTCTTGAAAACCTCCATTCCTTCCTTTCTGAATATAAAACTTGGTTTGGAACCCCAAAAAGGCTGCTTGGAAAATGACTTTCCAAGCTTGGAAAACGATTCCGCAATCAGGTCATTTGGCTCCGTAAACAGGTAAAATGATCATCAAAAAAGGTACTATCACCAATAATTGATGTGAAAATATTGGAATTACTGCTTCTCGAAAACCAAGGTAATCTTGTTGAAATCGGCAGAGGCATTGATCACCTTTCTGAAGGAATCAAAGTCCTCGACAGGAGCAAAAAGGCTTTTATAATATTCCTCCACTCTTACCGTCACCTTATCGCCTTCGATCTTGTAACTGGAGGTAAAAGAAAAATCATGAATATCGCCTTTGGTATGGAAAATATCCATGTTCAGTTCGTTAAGATTCTTGACCTTATAACCTTTCGGAATGTTGAAGGAAATATTTCTGTCATACCTTCGGTTATAGTCATTCATGATGGGCTTTCTGCGTTTTTTCTCTTCATATAATTGCGACTGCGGCCCTATCACCGTGCCTATCTTGAACAAATAATCATGGCCCGCCTTTTCTATGAAACCGGTTCCCTGCAAATCGCCTTCCACTATGAAAGGTTTATAAAAAGGAGAACTGTTCGGGTCATAATTATAAGCTTTTATGTTCGATATTTTGGCATCCTTTTCAGAGTCCTTCAATAATCCTTCGATGATTTCCCTGCGTTTGTCCTCCGGAACCAATTGATAAAACGGCTGAATCGGCATGGCATTATATCCCGACATGGAACGCTTTAGGTGCATGGTGGCATCATCAAAATCGTTCGAGAAATTGATTGCAGCATCATGATTGTCGTAATTGAATTCAGCGTCGATGATTGGAATATGCTTCACCTCGCCATATCCAGAAGAAAATTTTCCAAGAGCGATTCCCTTTATGAAAAGGCCGTCGTTTCCGGTATAAGTTGGCGGTATCAATGGGTAGCGAAAAGCCAAATCGACAGGAGAAATGAACTTATCCTCGCCCGGAAAATAAAAAAGATAATTCTCCAAATAATTCCAAGTATCGAAATCGCCATCAAACATTATTTCCTTTCTGTCGGTAGTCAAAACCACTTCATGCTTTATCTTGGCCAAATTGAAAAAGACGGCATATAATCTTACGATTCCGGTGGTGCTTCCATATTTGTTTTTAAGAATGTTGTTGAGAACATTCAATCCTTCACCGCTTTCGGTTTTAAGCGTGTAGGTGGTCTTGATGTAGTTTTCTATCGCCTTAATTTTAGCGGGTTCATCCATGCCATTCAAAAGCAATTCCTTGTCGATGATCTTTTGGATTTTCTTTTCGTAATCGTTCTTTTCATCTGGATTGTATATCCTTTTATAAATGCTTTGGGCGGCATCTTGCCAAGTCAATAGATCCTTATCATCGTTATCAAGATTCTTGCTTAACTTCAATTCCACCCTGATGATGTTTGCAGCCGAAGAAGAGTATTCCTCATCGTGAGTTTCGGGTATATCATTTCCTTCGGCACGCAGGATTCTCTTTTTGCTGATGACCGTATCCTTCAATTCGGGAAAACCATTATATGTTTTTGCCTTAAACACCAACTTCTCGGGAGTAATCACCTCTATCCTTTCGTGCTTTACGGGCGTTTCGAATTGCAAAAACTCACGATTGAAGAAAGATGGATACTTCTTAAGGATATAAAAGTATTCTATCTCCGATCCTTTCTCCAATCCCTCGATGGCAAAGATTTTATAGACCCCATTATTCTCATTCTTATCCATCAGCTTAATGCTGTTTTTGTTTATCTCCGTAACCTTTCCATCCTTTGCTATGGAGCGGGCCTTGAGCGAGATGACACTGTCAACATCCGTCATGGAAATGTAAACCTTGTTGAACCTTTCAATTGCCTTATCATCATTTACCCGGATGATTTTATGCACGGTTCTGTATAAATCGATGTTATTGAAATCATTATATATATACTCCTCCCGAATGAAATTCTCAATGATAATGGCAGATTCCTTTTCCATGTCGGATGATAATTGATGTATGGCAGGGTTGGTATCCCATTCATAGCGTTCGAAGAGCCTTTTTGCATTCAATATTATCGGGAAAAACAACAGCAGCAACAGAATATTCTTTTTATAATTCATAATGATAAATGGTTTATATATTATTTTTAATCGTTTGTTTCTATACCTAACTGTTATTATTGAATTGAAAAGGGTAATCATTTCGCACTTTGCAAAACAACCACTTCCTTATATGCCTTGTTCAATTTCTTGATCATCTTGTTCCAAACATCGAATTTTGATTTCGTTAAAACCAAATGATTCATATAGATGCTTTTGTCGCAATAAACGGCATTGTCCAATTTCTTATAGGTGATGTCAAACCCAAATTCGGCATCATGAAACGATTCATTTTCTGGCAAGTATTTTACAGAATAACCACTGGGGATAATCAATTTTGATACATGCCTGTCTATATACTTGTATTCGTTTTCTATATCCGTTCTGCGTCCGTTAATGTCTATTTCATCATTCTCATAACTCTTGTCCAGATTAAGATTTACATATATCTGATCGCTCAACACCTTGGCATAATCAGGTAAAGTGTATTCATAGTTTACCATTAAATCCTTATCCCTGTCATCCATACCGGTATAATTGAATTCCGATACGGCGAACTTGTTGTTTCCTTTCTTCAAGAATGCTTTTATGATGCCGTTTGCCTCGTCTTTCTGTTTGCTGTAATGCTTGTAAAAGACATCCAATTTACGATAGCCGGAATAAACGGTTTTGCCCTTGCCCTTTAAAATCTTGTCATCTACATTGATGGTCATGGTGTCCACCATCATGTTCTTTTCCTTGTCCACGATAGGTACATGAATAATCTCAAACATGCCTTCTCCATTACCTACCAATGCCTCCTTTCCTTGAATCATGGCCGTAGGGAAACCATAAGGAGTGGCTATCCCTGTGGCATCAAAGAATAGTTTCTCTCCATTTATTTCAGCGCAGGCAATCATGTGATTGTCGGTAATGGGCAATGGAACCTCGGTATAAGAATACGGTATATCGCGTGTACCTATCCAGGTTAGATGCGATTTTATCCCTGCATACCTGAACATGGTAGCCAGTATGCTTGCCATATCCTTGCAGTCGCCAAACTTTCTGCTGCACACCAGCCCCGCTTCTCTTGGAACAAATCCTTCCAGTCCCGCTTCGAAGGCTACATACTTTATTTTATCCTGAACCCAATAAAATATCCGTCTAGCCTTTTCACTATCATCGTTTGCGCCTTTTACCAATGAATCGGTGATGGATTTAAGGTTGGCATCTTCCTGCTGATTCACCTTATGCGTCAAAGAAAAATACCAGTTATACAAATCCTTTACCGTTCCCAATACTTCCACCCTCTTCCCTTTGAATTCATATTCATCTATATATATAATGACATGCGGTGAATAAGTACTGAACGGCGGAGCATCCTGCTCATAACTCATTTCAGGATAATTCTTCACTCGCCACACATAAGTGGTGCTTTTCTTGCCTATCCTCGGTTCAAACTCTATGTTCGAAGTATCGCCGCCATACAATTTATATTTCACCTTAACCTCTTTCGGAAAAGTTATCGAGAATTCGCCATAAACCACCGGTGCAAACGAACCAAAATAATACGGACTGATGAAATGAGGGTCCTTAATCCGTTCCTTATAGCTCAAGATTGACCGCCCATCCTTCTGAACACCCGGAAATGTAAACTCCTTCTTCTTGCCACTACCATAAAATATCCCACTTCCAAAGTCATCCTTGGTAAAGATATTCAACACCTTCAAACTCTTTCCCCCAGTTTTCTCTGCCGTAATCGATTTCGCCTCAATATCACTGATTTCACTGAAGTCGGAATAATAAATCGACTTGTTCGCATACGGCGTCACCCTGTCCGACAGATATGCTATTTCGTAATAATAATCCGTCAAGATAGCCAAACCCGTATCCCTCACTTCAATATTCATATGCTCCACATTCTTCATCAGCACCGCATTCTTATCAGGAAAATCCCCTCTCAACCTATCAAAATTCACCTGCCCCACCGCATTCCCCACCGCCAAAGCCATGCCCAAAACCACTCCAACTACTCTATATATATATATCACATCAAAAATTTTATCCACAATCAACAAAAAGAACCATTTAACGGCTCAAAATTAGACAAAATTGTCTATCAACTCCATGAAGATGCATAAACAAAGCAGTTTTCATAATCTTTTTTTGAAGCCCATATCCTCCACTCGCATCATGGTCGCGACCTCCGCGATGGCATCAGTCTCCTCAAGGATCTTCTTACACCCGAACACCAGGCCGCTATCGAGCGCCGCGCGCAAGCCATTCAGGACCACCAACTTTCGTTGGCCAAGGCTGACCGTCTACCTCCTCTGGCAGTCGGACAACGCGTCGCTGTCCAGGACCCTGTGTCCAAGAAGTGGTCTAAGTTCGGGACCATTCAGGAAATGAAGAGGAAGAGATCGTATCTCATCAAGATCGACAACGGACCGGTGTACTGGCGAAACCGCAAATTTCTGAAGCCACTTCCGTCCCACTCTACCTCGCCCTCCAGCAACGGTTCATCACCGCCGACGTCTTCAGCGTCGTCTCAGCCAAAACCGGCCACGGAATCGTCGACCCCAGCTCCTCCGAGGAGATCTTCGCGAGTCCGTCGTCAACCAGTGAGGTTCTCATGAACCCAATGTTATTCACCCAGTTTTTACTTCAAGAAAGAAGACTTCAGTCTCTTTTTTGTAATTACAATATTTGTTGTTTGTGCATTCTGTAAATCGATTCTCCAACACTTTCGTTTTTTTTTCCCATTGCCCCGAAGCAATCCCTTGGCCTTCAACAAATTTCACTCCTGCCACCTGGCATTTGTTCTTTTTTTTCCGGACATGGACCCAAGGTCCGTCCTGTTCGCCACTTCGGCATTCTAAATTTTTTCGTACTGAAAGAATTTCAAAAAAAAAAAAAAAAAAAGAAGGGGAATTGATAGATACCGATCGAAGTTACCTTCTCCAACTAATACTTCGTATTAGATTGTCCGATCCTCCAACTACGATCTTTCATATTTACCGCCATTTCATAGATACCTATGTTTAGTCTGTTGCACAGACATCAACAACACAGCTGACCTCATGCTGAGGTAGTTTGTTGTCTTTCTCTTTTTCTTCCACATCTTGAGGTGAATACATGTTTTATGTTTGCTCCTGTGTTCTTCATTTTGGCTACAGCTAGTTCCACCCTCTTGACCACTCGGACCATACCTAACATGGTGTCAGAAGTACTCTCTTCTGTTCATCACAGTTAAGTACTGGACTTTCATGCCCTTACGGCTGTCGACAGCATTCGCATCGACTTTCTGGAACTTTCTGTTTGTCCTTTTGATGTCGCAATTGCCTTTTCCAACTATTGCCGCACCTTGCCGCAAGTGATCCTCCAACAAACTTGTACTCTCACCGGACGGAAAAGCCCTTACGAAGGGTACCGTTCCGTTTCAGTTCTGTTTGGGAGCTCAATCAGGCTTTCAGCCGGAGCCCAGAACTACGAGAAGTACT
>CAIWCG010000054.1 GCA_903911135.1 uncultured Bacteroidota bacterium | reverse complement strand
TCACAGAAAGATAGTATCCACTGATTTAAACCATAATAAAAACTTGCCTATGACATGATATATTGCCATGAGCTAAGTATCTACTTGATGCATTTTTTCAGGGCTTGAATTATATAGCATATTATTTAGTATGCAACCTATTTTTTTGAAAAATAGTTATAACAGTTTGTTAAATTTTTTTGGT
This sequence comes from uncultured Bacteroidota bacterium, assembly GCA_903911135.1. Classification (GTDB taxonomy): domain Bacteria; phylum Bacteroidota; class Bacteroidia; order AKYH767-A; family JABDAW01; genus JABDAW01. Next base: position 4,178 of record CAIWCG010000054.1, on the reverse strand, counting down.
GTTAATTCACGTTTTAAATTGCATTTTTTATGGGCTTAATCACATCCACAATTTTTAACCATGAGTCCACTATTCTACAATAATAAAAGCCTATATTCTACGGACTTACTCCATTAATTTAATTTCATTAAATCGGATTACAGAAATTTTTAACGGTTATAGAAAACGAAACAAAGCATTTATTTTTTCTCGAAATGCAATGTTAATTTGACAAGATAGTCTTGCTATATTGTCACCCTGTTAAGCCACACCAATACCCATATAAATAATACTTTAAATGCAACAAGCTGCCGCAGATTTGGCAGTAATTATTGGGGCATGAAATAGGTAATTCGTTTAATTTATCGACGCAGGATTTCAATTTTCGCATATGCGAAAAATGGTGTCGCATCGCTATGGTTTTTCGCTTAAGCGAAATTTGTTAGCGCGGCGAAACTATCTTTTGGCTTGAAGCTTTGAGTCTGTCTTTCGTGATTAGCGACGAACAAAACGACTAGGCTTGGCACACGTCCAGCCCTAGGGCATTGGCCGGTTTGCTTGAAGCGTTCCACGTTGCGTGAAACGAACTGCACACAAGCCAAGAGGCGCAAAGCTTCTGGCGTGGCAACCAACCCCTTGGCTTTATTGGGATCGTGGCGTAGCCGCGCCAAATTGACCGTTTTTAGGGTAATTTCATCGGATGTCATGGCATTCATCGGTACACCATGACGTTTGACGGGTTAGCCCCGTAGACGTTGATGGACGGTTCGGGTGAAGTGGAGCCTTGCACGGGGTTTTCCCGATTGCCCCCAGTGGAGTAGACAAAAGCGGTTGGCACGGTTGCCGATGTTGCCTTTTGCGGATAGTCAACTGTTAGGCTGACTGACTGGATGTCTGGAAACTTGGCTTTGACCGTGTAGGGCAGTGTCGGCTTTTGACTATTGACCAACGGTATCGGCTGCACTGCCGTTGAAAGTGTCGAAGACGATGGGGATATGAATTTATTAGGCATGTTATTCAAGACTTTTTGAACATACCCGTTGGAAAACCCCTGTATGAAGTTTCCGGTGTTATACGCCGACAACGCCGCCTTGAAAGCCTGTTCTTCCGGGTATTGCTGGATGGCGGTTTGATAACCCTTATGAAAAATAGTCCCTGCCGCTTTGATATTTTTGCAAGGATCGAAGGCATCATGAACAGACAAACCAACCCGATTGAGGTTTGACGAATTTACTTGGCCCAACCCTAGGTCAATGTTATATCCATTATCCAAAAGCCGTTGGGCAGTGACTATCGCTTCTTCCAAATTGGTAGGTTGCCGCTGTAACTTGTAACCGCCATTCACGCCTATGGTTAGTGGTTGGTAATTTGATTCGGTTTTGACGATGGCTTCAAGAGTTTGAGGGGCCACAAAGGATGCACAATCAGATGCTAGAGAGAGAAAATCCATTGTATTTTTCGACGAGTGAAATGTTAAGAAATTTTATGGGAAGACAAATTGTTGCTTGAAGTACAGATTTTATAATATTTACATTTAAACAGACAATATATAATAATATGACTTGTTTAGTAGTTATTAAGTTTAAGTGCTTAGTAATAGTTAGCGTTAGCTATCGGATGCAAGTATACGTAGCAAACATGAATTTCACCCTATGGAAATCATTAAGATTGGATTAAGAGCACATCAGCTTGTTGCCACATCTTGTATGGATGCCCAAGCAATCTACAAGCTCAAGCTTCTTGTCCGTTCACCGTCTTGCTGTGTAGCCGTTTGAGCAAATGTGATGGATGCCCTATGTTTGCCAAATGTTCTGTTTTGTTCATTTTGGCAGGGTTGCTTAGGTTCATTTTTTTGAAAATGCGTGAAATTTTGATTTTTTCGCGCACGCGTTTGTGTGTTTTTTCTTTTTTATTGTGTTTATTTGTTTATGTCGTTTTGCCAATTTATTAATTAAGTTAATGTTTTTAAAATGTTTTTAAGCTATTTTCTTAAATTTAAATGACACAGATTTAGGGTTAACTATCACAGATTTAGGGTGAACTATCACAAATTGAGGGTTAAATGACACAGATTTAGGGTGAACTATCACAGATTTAGGGTTAAGTGACACTTGTTTATAGGTTTGTGTCATTTTCTTTGGTGAATATCTGGAATTGCTATCGCTATGGATGGTGCAAAGTCTAAATGACACAGATTTAGGGTGAACTGACATATGGTTTAGTGTGTTTGTGTCACTTGTTCAAGTGAACATCGAAAAGTTTCAGGACTGTGGAAGAGTTATGGATGGCTCAGTATCGAAATGACACAGATTTAGGGTGAACTGACACATGGTGGTTTGGTGTATTTGTGTCCTTGTTCATAATAATTCTTGTAAATTCTATGGCTTACAGATTGCGCAGAGTCTAAATGACACAAATTTAGGGTGAACATATCGTATGGATTGATGTGTTTGTGGCATTTATTTTCGGTTGGGCAACGGGAGATTCCGTTTTTTTTATAATGTCTTTAATCTGAACTGACACGGATCTAGGGTAAACTGACACAGGTTTATTTATTTGTGTCATTTGATATAATGAAGCATCTAGAAACACTATTTTCATCATTAAAATAATGAAAAATATCAATATAATTGCTAAAAGCAATGATCTTATCGAGGCACAGTACAGGTTGTCGTTGAATGAACAACGGCTAATTCTTTTGCTTATATCTGTAATACAACCAGAAGACGATGATTTTTTTGATTACGATCTTCGAGTTTCTGAATTCGCAATTATGTTTGGAATTGAAAATGTCAAAAATATTCATGCGTTAGTTGAGGAAGCAGCAAAGAATCTGGTTGGAAAGAGATTGGATTTAAGCGAGGGCGATAAGAAAAAATACGTTGCTTGGTTATCACATGCAGAATATATAGAAGGTAAAGGGATTATAAATATAAGTTTTCATAAGTCATTAAAACCTTATCTTTTGCAGCTAAAAAATAGGTTTACACAATATAAGTTACGCTATGTTGTAAGTTTTAAAAGTTCCTATAGTATAAGACTTTATGAGCTTTTAAAAGCTTATGAGTATTTAGGTGAAGGAGATTTATTTTACAGGGATTTTTCTATTGTAGAAATGAAAATATTTTTTGGTATTGAAGATGGAACATATGTCCTATTTAGTCATTTTAGAGCAAGAATAATAGAACCATCAGTAAAGGAAATTAACCTACATTCTGATATTTTTGTTTCTTCGGTTAAATATATAAAAGAAGGGCGGTCAGTCAATAGAATTAAATTCACAGTTGAACCTAAGAAAAATAAGCTATTGGAAAATCAGTCTTCCAATTTAGGCGTGACTTCGACAGAAGAAGTCATAGTTCTAATCGAACTTGGAATTTCCGAAGCGATGGCTAAGAAATGGGCCAAGGAATATGGAAAAGATAATGTGCTGAAGGCTTGTCGATTTGTTCGCGCAAAACAAAAAGCTGGCGAAGTGAAGGATATACCGGCGTATCTCGCCAAGGCGTTGAAGGATGGATATTATGTGGGTTGGATAGAATGCGAGAATAAAAAGGAGGCCAAACGCTCTGCTGAAAATGCACGGAAGGCCCAGAAGGAGGAAGAGGAGAACAAAGCTAGGGAAGTGAAGCGTCGGCATGTCGATGCTGTGTTGGAGGCATTCCACGGCATACCTGAAAGTGAGCAAATTGGCTTACGGGCGGTGTTCGGGAATACGGCCAATCCAATCTCAGCCAAGGCATGGAAGAAAATGCTGGAAACGGAACCTCAGCCGGAAAATAACGTCAGGTTTAGGTTTGAATTCGCCAGTTTCTTGCAGAGTTATCAGCCTTCTTGATGTAAAGATTTTGGCAGGTGCGGCTGTGTCCCGCAGTCGGGCTGTCCTGCCCTCGTCCCAAAAGCCCCCGGAGTCATCCGGGGCCGCGCTCCGAGCGCGGTAAGGCTGTCAAAATCGTTGTTCAGTTGACTTTTCGAGTCACCCTAAATTTGTATCAGTTCGTATTAGCTGGGCAAATATTGACGCTAAATTGTGTGGCTGTTTCAGTACCCTTGTTTACCCTAATTTTGTGTCAGTTAGCTATTTCGGTTGAGGATGCATCCGTTTTTTTAGCATTTTCTCTTGATTTAGGTTTTGACAAAACCAATTGCTAGGCCGGTGGGCATGTTGGCAAGGGGCTTGGGGGGTGGGCTAACTTGTG
>CAIWCG010000053.1 GCA_903911135.1 uncultured Bacteroidota bacterium | reverse complement strand
TCTTGATACAAAAGAAACAAAAAATCAAGGCTGTATAAGAATGACTTAAAACATCTTTTGCCGACGCCGCAAGCAAAGAACTCGTCGCTATGCTCCTCAAACAGCTTTGCTTGTTTGAGGCTTTCGGTGAAAAGCTGTTTTCTTAACGTGATTCTTATAATGCCGGATTAGAGGAGGAAGGCTGTATAATATAGTTGGCATATGCTGCGCAGCGTTTTCTCTTTTTCTTTTGTCTTGATACTAAAGAAACAAAAAATCAAGGCTGTATAAGAATAACTAAAAACTGCTTTTACCGACGCCGCAAGCAAAGAACTCGTCGCTAAGCTCCTCAAACAGTTTTGCTTGTTTATGGCTTACGGTGAAAAGCCGTTTTCTTAACGTGATTCTTATAATGCCGGAATTTAGGAGGGGAATGGAATTATGCGTTATACGTTATTGGATGCCCTGGATGGGCTAGATATTGAAAGAAACAGGATACCCTAACCATATTGCTAAAGCTCTGTAGGTGCTTTATATATTGTATTTATAATGGAATGCAAAATATCCTTAGTGAATAGGCATAGGAAGGCATATCCTACGCACCGGGGGTAGGAATAGGATAACATAATCTGCGGAGCTGGGATGAGCCGAAATAGAGTTATCCTTAAACCTTCCCCAAAATAATGTAATTATGCAGCCTTACTAAAAACTATATAAAATGGAAGAAATTAAAAAGGAAGGAAACCCGGAAGAGAATTTTTATTATAACATTACTTGCGATGATGTGAGCGTCATTCAGTATGATTGGCTGAAGGAAGATTTGGTGGACACGCAGATTTCTGAAATAAAATTTAGCACTACCGAGGATATTGATAAACTTGAGGAAGGAGTTTTCTTATATCATTTGGATTTCAGATTTGAACTGGAACGATTTTTTTATATTCATCTTAGAGCTGTTTATCGAATTGAAACCGAAGAACCAAACATGTTCAAATTTCAGCCTCAAAAGGATATGACCATGATGACTTATGATTATATAAAGGATGCCGTAAATCAATATCATGAGGATGCCGGCAAGACATTTAATAATGAAATTTTCGATGAGATAACCGAAGAATTTTGGAATGATTATATCAGCAAGAAATGTAAGGATAAATTAGATAGGGAGTGGATTGGTGAGGACCTTCAAAATCTGCATAAAAACTATTATACTTTTACCCAGGATTATGCTTCTGCATTGGTTGCCCAAGGCACGGTAAAAGTTATGGATGAAGTGTTTTTTTATAATCCCTCCTTTAACCACAAAGCCAATCAAGACAGGCTGGAGCAGATTATTCCTCCCAATCATTATATTACCTTTCGTAATCAATTCAATAAATTGGATACCGAAGAGGCGATTATCAGCTTCAGGAAATTTGCATTTCTGATTGTAGCGATAGATTGTGTTTGTCATTTGTTAACTACCAATCATTTGGATTATCTTGAGGAAAGATTGGATGCCATGAATTTCGGAAAGGAATTGAGAGCGGATTATATTCAGGTAGCTGCCCGATTTTCGAGGGATTCTAAAGCAAATATAAAAAGTGGAGGCGTTACTATCGGAAATTGGGAAGAGAATTACGATTGGGATAAACTGATTACATAATTGGTTTTATTTCCATTCATCAACAGTTTTTTTTAACATCAGTTGATCTTCAAGAAACTTATTATATCCTTGTGGAATAATGGCACAGATATTTTTATTCCTAAATTGAACAGTCCAGACTCCGGTAGCATTGCACATAATCTGATTCAGTATTTGTGAAAGCACAAATAGTTTCATTGAATTGCAAAGACCTGTACCCACATAATAAACGGATTTCAGCGTAAAGCCTGCAATCCGAGTTCCCTTCTTTTTATCTCTTAAACAAATTTTTATTGAAAGAGTAATTTTATCTAATGAAGGATTTATTCTTTCGGCAACAAAGAAAAATGGTATATCGAATCCTGAATCGCCTGAATTAAAAATCATTTGATTAATGTATTTAAAATGTGTGAACGCCTCACTAACTTCCAGGCTCACCAACTTTATAGTTGCACTTTCATTAGTTCCAGTCATTGCGTATTTGGCTTAGAAAATAACCATCCTTAACGGAGGTATTGATTTCGGGAGGAATCATCATGGATAAAGAACTGCCAGCTAACTTACTGCAATAAATTCCTTGCAATGCCCAATTGGTGAAGTCGAAAATTGCTTGTATCGCATCCAGTTTGGTGTTTTCTTTTATTTTGTTGGTAACATCAAATACACTGACACATTCAAGCGACACGATTTTTTTATTTACTACATTTTCTTTATAAACCAGCGTTACCCCCATTTTAATTTCTATTTTCCTCATCACATCATTGTCAGGAAAAATTAAAACTGAATGGAGAGCACTCCATTCGATATCCTCTTCATTAATAAAAAGCATATTCACATCATCGGGAATATATTCCTTCGTAATGATCATTGATTTCATTGTAAAAACAACATGTTCCCTCTCATCAGGATTTTTCTTGAACTCTATGTTCGATTTGATGTTTTTACCTTCGTACCTACTCATGTTCTAAACAAATTTTTCATTCTAATGGCGCAAATATAGGTAAATGGAATCAAGGGGGGCTTGGAATAATTATTTGGTATTCCTCATAAAATAAAAATGATACATTTGCAGCCAGAAAAAAAATACTGTCTTTGATGAAGATAAAAACACTTGCCAACTCTTAAGATGAAACTACCCTTCCAAAATAATCTTATTATAGATGACGATAAAATCAGTAATTATCTTTTAGACATCCTTCATCCATCAGGGAAAGACAAAGCAGAGTTTTTTATTTCTCACAAATGCAACGCCGACCTGTTAAAAGAACTGATTTTAAAGCAAGCAAAAGAAGAGGATTATTTACACAAATTCAATACTCCTTTTGGAGAGAAGTATGTTTTAGAAAGTATTATTTTGTTGCCAGATTTGACCCCATTCAAACTACGGAGTATTTGGATCGTTCTCAATAATCAAAGTTTCACTAATTTTGTAACCGCATATCCCGTAAAATAAATAAGAATACCATGTATAAAGAATTTGAAAGAGTAGTATTAAAAGAGGATTTAAAAGGCACCTCCTACATCAAAGGCGATGTAGGCACCATCGTCTTGATTTACCCTGATGCCAGGGGATTTGAGATAGAGTTCTTCGCTCTCGATGGCACTACGCTCGGTGTCGAAACTGTCCTCTCCACTCAATTAATTCCAGCAAACGGAATAAAGAAAGTGCTCCATGTAGAGATGCAATAAATTTTGCACCCTGAATTCAGAATATACTTTTTGATGATGATAAAAACACTTGATAGATTGAATGGAGAAGGATTGGAAATCCTTAGTGAGAAGGCAAGGGATTGCAAATCCGTCGAAGCGATACGTTG
>CAIWCG010000052.1 GCA_903911135.1 uncultured Bacteroidota bacterium | reverse complement strand
TATCTCGACCTTGGGACCGGTTATCTCGACCTTGGGACCGGTTATCTCGACCTTGGGACCGGTTATCTCGACCTTGGGACCGGTTATCTCGACCTTGGGACCAAAGATATCGACCTTGGGACCAAATATGTCTCCGCCGGATTTTTTAGCCTCTAAAAATAGGGCATTTCTAGTATAAAAACCTTAAAATCTTGATTTATTGCCAATTTAGGCCTTGAAAGGATTTTGAGAATTTAACTTGATTATTGATGGAAGATCAATTTAGGGCTGCACTTTTGCTTGCAAGGATGGCTCAGTAATCATTCATTTATAATTTCTTGATAATTGCCCATTTTCGGGCTATCATCAAGAAAAAATAATCATCACCATTAAAATCATGGTTACTGACAGGGTGCAACTTGAATTTCAATGAGACATCTCCCCGATTTATTAATTTTGTCCGATGATAAACATTAAAATCTTTGGCATCGTATGGCGGGCTATCCTCCTTTTAAACAGCAATACGGAACTCCCTTTTAACTTTTCCATCGAACAAAATCACTCCGCATTTATGGTTAGTTTTATCAATGGTGTGGAGTCCATCGATGCCGACGAAGTAACCATGCAAAACGATTCCATCTTCATCAGGATGCCGGTTTTTGATTCCGAGATAAGAGCCAAAATAACCAGCAAGAACAAAATTCCTGTTAGCATGCAAGGCCTTTTTATCAATCATGCGAGGGTTTCAAACAATATCATTCCTTTCTCTGCCAAAGCCGATGATGCAACCCGTTTTATCGATAATGGAAAGCCAACAGCAATCAACGTTGATGGTTTGTGGGAAGTGCATTTTAGCCAAGGTACCGCCGATAGTTCTGATGCCATAGGTAAATTCGAACAGCAAGGAAAAAATGTCATCGGAACATTCCTCACTCCCACCGGAGATTACAGATATTTATCAGGCAGCATCATCGATTCCACCCTAAACCTTTCCACTTTCGATGGATGTCATGTGTATCTTTTCAAAGCCAAAATGAAAAAAGATGGAACGTTGACTGGAGATTTCTGGTCGGGTACACATTGGCACGAACCCTGGACTGCAACAAGGAATCCTAACTTCCAACTTCCTGATCCGGATACCATCATGCACTTGAAGCCCGGCTACGATGGAATCAAGTTTTCATTTCTAAACATGGATAGCACCCAAGAGAATTTTCCTTCCGATAAATATAAAAACAAGGTCGTCATCCTTCAGTTTATGGGCACCTGGTGTCCCAACTGTATGGATGAAACAAGTTATCTCGCCTACTACTATCGAAAGATGAGATCGAAAAATTTGGAAATTGTCGGTTTGGCTTTTGAGAAGTTCCCAGATTTCAACAAGGCCAAGCATAATCTTACCAGGCTCAAAGGAAAATATGCAGTAGATTATCCTTTGCTCATCGCTTGCATCAACAATAAGGATTCCATTGCTCGAAACCTTCCCATGTTAGGCAGCATTTACTCATTCCCAACTACCATCTTCATCGACAAGAAGGGAAAAGTTCGGAGGATACACACCGGTTATTCCGGCCCTGCTACTGGAATATATTATGACCGATGGATAGAAGACTTTACCACTTTCGTTGACAAATTAATCGCTGAATAATAAAACAAGACCGACCACATGACCTTACAACAACGCTTCATTGATTTCATAAGGCAGAATAATTTATTCAGTAAGAATGAACCCATTTTACTCACCGTTTCCGGTGGCGTTGATTCCGTTGCGATGGTTGAATTGTTTCATCAGGCAAAATTTAAGTTTGGCATTATTCATTGCAACTTCCAGTTACGAGGCAAGGAATCCGATGGTGATGAAAAGTTCGTTCATAAATTGGCCGATAAATATGGTGCTGCTTTCTATTCCAAACGTTTTGAAACATCCAACTATGCCGAGCAACACAGAATCTCCATACAGATGGCTGCTCGAGAACTGCGTTATGAATGGTTCGAGGAAATCAGGAAAAAGGAAAAGTATAAATATATTGCCACCGCCCATCACCAAAATGATTTGCTCGAAACGATGCTTATCAATTTGATTCGTGGCACCGGAATAGCCGGTTTGCAAGGCATCAAGGCAAATAACTATAAATTAATCCGTCCTATGTTATTTACCAACAGGCATGAAATTGAATCGTTTGCAGAAGAAAACAAAATCAAGTTCAGGGAGGACAGTTCCAATGTTTCTGATGATTATGTAAGGAACAAAATCCGTCATCATGTGATACCCATTTTGAAAGACATCAATCCTTCCTTGGAGAAAACCTTCGTTGAAAACAGCAAAAGGTTCCATGAAGCGAATCTAATTCTCGATTTTTTCATTGACACCATCAAACACAACGAGCTTTTGGTTTCTACAAATGGTGACATGGCCTATCCCATTGATTCTTTGCAGGAAATGGCTCCTCAAATGACCATCTTCACAGGCTTGTTTGGCCCATATAATTTTCGGGAGGATGTAATCAAGGATTTAATCAAAGCCTTGGAGCATCCCATCACGGGCAAACAATTTCTTTCCACTACGCATCGCCTCATCATTGATAGAAACAAACTGATCATCACCGAATTGAAACCGGAAGATACCGATGCCGTTTTACAAATCAACGAACAGGATAAATCCATCACCCTTGGCCATATCGCATTACGATTTTCAACACAAAAGAAACTGGCGGATTTAAATGAATTGCGTGATGCAAACCTGTTTCATTTGGATAAGGATTTGCTTACCTTTCCATTGACTATACGCAAGTGGAAAAACGGTGATTATTTCTATCCTTTGGGCATGAGCAAGAAGAAAAAATTAAGTGATTTCATGATTGACAATAAGATTCCGTTGAATAAAAAAGAACAGATACAGGTAGTATTGTCGAAGGACGACATCGTCTGCATTTTGGGGCATCGAATAGATAATCGCTACCGCATTAGCAAAACCACCAAGACCATCTTTACCATTGATTATTCAGAAAAATTGTAACTTTACATCGTCATGAAGGAAAAAAAGTTATTCGAAGAGAAACAATATCTGGGCTACAACAAATACGCCATCATGCGCCAATTGGTGTTGGCCATCTTTTGTTTCATCGCCTACCAGATAACTGACAAATCATTGAGAGATATTTTTTTCGTCATCGGCATGGCTTTGCTCGTCATCTCGATAATGCTTTTATTCATACTCCACATGCACATTACGGTTTATGAAAACAGCATCATCATCGATGGACTTTGGACTTCACGAAAGGTGAAGATAGACATCAACAGCATAGCATCCATCGAGAAGACCGTGTACAGTAAATATACCCTGAACAATCCCGTTTACAATGTCCATGCGAATGGCGTCATCAAGTTTTATTCCGGTGGGCATAATGAAGCGGTTAAAATCACCGACAGGGATGGCCTCATATATCTGATAGGAAGTCAAAAGTCAGAGATAATTTGCAACATTGTGGAAGATATACTGAACAAAAAGCGTTAAGTTATTTTTCCATGATGACTCTTTTAAGGAGCCTATGCCCTCTTCTCGTTCCATCTGCGTCCCGCTATCCGCTGTAGCCGCTGCTCCCCATT
>CAIWCG010000051.1 GCA_903911135.1 uncultured Bacteroidota bacterium | reverse complement strand
GCGAGGGTGCGGTGGTGGTGCAGTGCGGTGTGCGGTGAGGGCTTGATGATTGTGTGTTGCCAGCAGTGGTGCAGCGGCTGTGGCATGGGACGAGAAGAGCACATAGGCTCCTTGAAAGAATTAGGTATTAGGAATTAAAAATTAGGAGGGGGAAAAGGGAACGTGGGACAGGTGTAAGGTTTTTTGATAGCCCCTGCCTTAGCAGCGCCATGATAAAATCAAGGACACTTAACGAATTATTCTAATCCAGTTTCAAGACCGCCAAAAAGGCCTGTTGAGGTATCTCCACATTGCCTACCTGGCGCATGCGCTTCTTGCCGGCCTTCTGCTTTTCGAGGAGTTTTCGCTTACGGGATATATCGCCTCCATAACATTTGGCGGTAACGTCCTTTCGCAAGGCCTTCACCGTTTCACGGGCAATAACCTTGACGCCGATGCTTGCCTGAATGATTATTTCGAACTGCTGACGAGGCAAGAGTTCCTTCAGCTTTTCACAAATCTTCTTGCCGAAGTTATAGGCGTTATCACGATGTATCAAAGCGGAAAGGGCGTCAACGGGTTCGCCATTTAGGCGTATGTCCAACCGAACCAAGTGAGATTCTCTGTAGCCAATAGGGTTATAATCGAAGGAGGCATATCCTTTAGAAATGGTCTTGAGTCGATCATAAAAATCAAAGACAATCTCCGCCAATGGCATCTCAAAATTCAATTCCACACGGTCGGTGGTTAGATAGGATTGACCTTTAATCAAACCGCGTTTGCCAATGCAAAGTGTCATGATGGCACCTATATATTCCGATTTTGTAATGATTTGAGCCTTGATGAATGGTTCTTCAATCTTGTCCAAACGGGCAGGATCGGGCATGTCAGATGGATTGTTGATGACATAATCTTCGCCATTGGTAAGATAGGCATGGTAGGAAACGTTCGGAACAGTGGTAATGACCGTCATGTTGAATTCGCGCTCCAATCTTTCCTGAATGATTTCCATGTGAAGCATTCCAAGGAAGCCGCATCGGAAACCAAAGCCCAAAGCGGCAGAGCTCTCCGGCTCGAATACCAAAGAGGCGTCGTTCAACTGCAACTTGCCCATGGAAGCACGGAGTTCTTCGTAGTCATCGGTATCGACAGGATAAATACCCGCAAAGACCATCGGCTTGACATCGGTAAAACCTTTGATGGCTTCTTCGCAAGGTCGTTCCAAAGAGGTGATGGTATCACCCACCTTTACTTCTTTGGCTTCCTTGATGCCGGAAATGATATAGCCTACATCGCCAGTCTTCACCACGTCCTTAGGTATCTTATCCAACTTCAAGATTCCAATCTCCTCGGCGTAATATTCCTTCTCGGTATTGACAAACTTTACCTTTTCGCCTTTATGAATCTGACCATTTACAACTTTATAATAAGCGATGATGCCTCGAAAAGAATTAAATACAGAATCAAAAATCAACGCTTGCAAAGGCGCCTTGGGGTCACCCTTTGGAGGATGGATCCGCTCTATTATGGCTCTTAAGATTTCTTCTATTCCCAAGCCTGTTTTGGCGCTGGCAGGAATAATATCTCCTCTATCGCAACCAACCAGGTCCACAATTTGGTCTTTTACCTCTTCGGGGTTGGCACTGGGTAAATCAATCTTGTTCAGCACGGGAATAATTTCCAAATCATTCTCCAAAGCCAAATAAAGATTCGAGATGGTTTGCGCCTGAATTCCTTGAGCAGCATCCACTATCAGTAGTGCACCTTCGCAGGCAGCAATGGATCTTGATACCTCATAAGAGAAATCGACATGGCCGGGAGTATCAATCAAATTCAATACATAATGATGACCATCCAAGGTGTAATTCATTTGGATGGCATGGCTCTTTATGGTGATGCCACGTTCACGCTCCAAGTCCATGTCGTCAAGCACCTGTGCTTGGGCATCGCGGGTTGAAACGGTCTTGGTAAACTCTAATAGTCTATCTGCCAGGGTACTCTTACCATGGTCTATGTGGGCAATAATGCAGAAGTTGCGGATGTTTTTCATTCGGGGGCAAAAATACATTTTTAATGGTGATTTAGTACCCTTCCCATAAATCTCTTATTTTTGCAGCCAATAATTTAATAAAGCATTATGAAAAGAGATAAACAGGTTTTTGATTTGATTCAAAAGGAATTGGATCGCCAAAGGCACGGCATAGAGCTGATTGCCTCCGAAAATTTTGTGAGCCAGCAGGTGATGGATGCCATGGGTTCGTGCATGACGAACAAATATGCCGAGGGATTGCCCGGAAAGAGATATTATGGTGGTTGCGAAATAGTGGACCAGACCGAACAACTGGCCATAGACCGTGCCAAGACTTTGTTCAATGCCGAATGGGTGAATGTACAACCTCATTCTGGTGCACAAGCCAATGCCGCAGTCATGTTGGCATGTTTGAAACCAGGAGATAAGATTCTTGGCTTCGACCTATCTCATGGTGGGCATCTTACCCATGGTTCACCAGTGAATTTCTCCGGGAAATTGTATGCTCCTTCTTTTTATACCGTCAGCGAAAAGACTGGTAGGGTGGACTACAAGAAGCTGGAAGAGACTGCCATAAAGGAAAAACCAAAGTTGATCATTGCCGGTGCTTCTTCTTATTCCCGAGATTGGGATTATATCCGATTAAGAAAGATTGCCGACAAGGTGGGTGCCTTGTTATTGGCCGATATATCTCATCCTGCCGGACTTATTTCCCGTGGTCTCTTGAACGATCCCCTGCCTCATTGCCACATCGTTACCACTACCACTCACAAGACCCTTCGTGGGCCTCGTGGTGGCATGATCATGATGGGCAAGGATTTCGAAAACCCATGGGGACAGAAGACTCCGAAGGGCGAGATAAAGATGATGTCCAACGTATTGGATATGGCTGTTTTCCCTGGCACCCAAGGTGGTCCATTGGAGCATGTGATAGCTGCCAAGGCGGTTGCTTTCGGCGAAGCGCTGACGGATGAATACATGAAATATTGTCTGCAACTGATGAAAAATGCACAGGTAATGGCCAAGGCATTCATGGATAAGGGCTACAAGATCATCTCTGACGGCACCGACAACCATTGCATGCTGATAGACCTCCGCTCCAAGAACCTTACCGGAAAATTGGCCGAGAATGTATTGGTTCGTGCCGACATCACCTTGAACAAAAATATGGTGCCTTTCGACGACAAATCTCCCTTCATTACCTCCGGCATCAGGGTAGGAACGCCTGCCATCACCACTCGAGGCATGAAAGAAAAACACATCCCAAAAATAGTGGATTTCATCGACGAGGTGCTGATAAATCACGACAACGAAAAGGTGATTGAGAAAGTTAGAACTAAAGTCAACAAGTTTATGGAACAGTTTCCGCTGTATCAAGACTAAAGCTCTCCTTTTTTTTCTTTTAAGGATATCAATGATGATAACTTGATGATAGCCCCGAAAAAGGGCAATTATTAAGGTATCATTAAAAACTAAAAAAGCCGCTGCATGATTTATGAAGCGGCTTTTTTCTTGCCAATGAATTCAAAAAATACAAATACACCTATCAATTTTCAAGATTTTAAGGCTTTTTAAGGCTATCTCAAGCTAAAATTTATTTTTCTGAAGTATCCGCTGGAGCAGTTGACTATAAAAGTCGACTTTTAGACTTGAATGCTGGAGCGGTTGCCTATAAAAGTCGACTTTTGGTCATGACTGCTGGAGCGGTTGCCTATAAAAGTTGACTTTTGGTCATGACTGCTGGAGCAGTTGCCTATAAAAATCAACTTTTGATCATGACTGCTGGAGCAGTTGCCTATAAAAGTCGACTTTTATTGATGACTGCTGCAAAGTATGCCTATAAAAGTCAATTTTTAATGTTGACTGCCCAAGCGGTTGACTTTAATATCCGAATCATAAAGGAAAACCATATTTTATTAGGCATGGTTTTCTTTTATTTGAGATTGCTAGGGTTAAAGATTTTTTTCTGATGCTACAAACTGTTTCGAACAACCTGCCATCAAATCATTGCCCCGATGGTAACGGCAGCAAGCAGCTTAATGTCGGAAATGAGGATGCAACGCCTAAAGTAGTTGGCACGATGTAGCTTGGGCGAGAGGGGAATTTAGGATTCAAAAAAAACCATTATTCGCCTATAATTGCAACCGTTTTGACGCACTCATAGTGGCATTATTATCTGTCCGATTTTTTTATTCCTAACTATTTTATTAATTTTGTGGCGGATATAAATTAACAATCAAATAAAAAACAATAATAATATATGGCGAAACGATGGGTAGTGAAAGATAGCGGAGACGTGGATACGGTGGATAATCTCGCCAAGGAATTGAATATAAATCCAATCCTTTCTAACCTATTGGTTCAGCGTGGAATAACGAATTTTGATGGTGCCAAGAAATTTTTTAGGCCTGAACTGTCGCAGCTGCATGATCCATTCCTGATGCGTGATATGGAGAAAGCCGTCAGCCGGATAGAGGAAGCCATCATCAGCAATGAAAAGATTCTTGTTTATGGCGATTATGATGTGGATGGGGCTACTTCGGTGGCATTGGTATATTCCTTTTTAAAACGTTTTTATCGCAATGTCGATTTCTATCTGCCATGCCGCTATGCCGAAGGATATGGCATTTCAATCAAGTCGATTGATTATGCACATGAAAACGGCTTTACCTTGGTTATAGCACTCGATTGCGGAATAAAAGCCAATGACAAGATAGATTATGCCAACGAAAGAGGAATCGATTTCATCATTTGCGACCATCACCGACCTGGTGATGTATTGCCAAATGCGGTAGCCGTATTGGACCCAAAAAGATTAGATGCAGTGTATCCTTTTGATGAACTTTCTGGTTGTGGAGTAGGTTTCAAACTTGTGCAAGGCTTTTCCATGAGAAACAACATTCCGTTTTCGGATTTGGAACAATATCTCGACTTGGTAGCAATAAGCATTGCAGCAGACATCGTTCCCATCAATGACGAAAACAGGATACTTGCCCATTATGGATTAAAACGCATCAATCATCAGCCAAGACCTGGAGTGAAGGCGATTATGGAATTGGCGAATGCGAAGAAGGAATTGTCCATATCCGACTTGGTCTTCATCGTAGGGCCAAGAATAAATGCAGCCGGAAGAATTGAAAATGCCCGCCATGCGGTTGATTTATTGATAACAAAAAACAAGGAAGAGGCATTTACATCCGGTCAAGGCATTGATGTGCTGAATACCGAAAGGAAAACTTTGGATTCGAACATCACTGAACATGCTCTCGAGATGATCAAGGACGATGAAATCAATCTCCACCGAAAATCTACCGTTATTTTTCATCCCGAATGGCATAAAGGCGTTATTGGCATTGTGGCTTCTAGATTGATTGATAAATATTATCGACCTACCATTGTGCTTACTCAAAACGACAACATGATTACCGGCTCGGCAAGGTCGGTAAAAGGTTTTGACATTTATAATGCCATAGATGCCTGTTCCGATCTGTTGGAGCAGTTTGGCGGACATAAGTATGCTGCCGGATTGATGCTTAAACCGGAAAACATGACTGCCTTCAGCGAACGATTCGAGGAGGTGGTATGCAGCACCATAGAAGATTGGATGATGGTTCAGGAAGTAGATGTTGATGCAGAAATAAAGTTAACCGACATTAGTCCTTCCTTGATGAAGATATTAAAGCAATTTGCCCCTTTCGGACCAGGTAACATGTCTCCTGTGTTTAAGTCATCAGGGGTGTATGATGGCGGCGGTGCAAGAATAGTTGGCAGAGATCATCTGAAACTTAACCTCAAACAAAATGACAGGGAAACAGGTTTTGATGCCATCGCTTTCCAGCAAGGTATTCATGCACCATTGATTTCAAAAGGTATTCCATTTGACATCTGTTATTCCATCGAAGAGAACGAGTGGAATGGAAGCACTACTATCCAATTGAACATCAAGGATATCAAATTTGGATAATCTTTGATTGGAGCAATTCACTTCCAATTCTAATAAGCAATCCTCATATTTCTTGGCCAAAGACCTTCTTCCTTTTTCGGTGGAGCGGTTCGTTTCTTGTTCTTTACCGCAAAATTGTTTTCTCTATTACTATCGGTTTGACCTTTGGTATTGCTCTTTTTGAAAGTCCCACCTCCGCTACCGTTTAAATGAGGTTTTGTTGAACCGGCAGCAAAAGGACTTGATCGGCCTGCACCACCATGTGCTGTAGTTGTATTCTTACTGAATGGACCAATGCCTTCCGAGAATACTCTTGCTAATGATCTCAATGAAAAAGGATCGGAACCAACACCAGTACGATGATCTGATGTGCGGGCAAAGGCAGGACACAATGGACCGCGTGAACAACTAGTCATAAACATTGAAACAACTACAAAAACAACAATCAGCATCCCACCATGGAATCCATATTTTGATTGCACAAAAGATGATTGCTCCCGCTTCATTGGTATAGAAATTTACTACTCCTTATCTTCTTTCCTTTTCAAAGGAACCACTCCAGCCATATCGCCGATGATGTTCATCAATTCGGTGCCCGATGGAACCACTATCTTCGAGTTGCTCCACATGGCCTTCTCCACCGCCTCCAGTTTACGTAACACTTGAGCATTGCCAACAAAATATTTCTCGGCAGCCTCGTTCACCAACTGAATCGCTTGGGCCTCCCCTTCTGCCGCCAATATCTTTGCCTGGCGGATACCTTCCGCTTTCTTTATTTCCGCCCGTTTCTCACCATCAGCCTTGGTTTCTATGGCGGTGGCATAATCTATTGCTGCCATTTTCTCATTCTCCGCCTTCACTATCTTGTTCATTGTTTCCTGAACATCCTTAGGTGGGTCTATCTCCTTCAGTTCGGTCCGCACTATCTCTATTCCCCAGTTATGAGTTTCGTCTTTCAGGGTGGTGTGCAGCCCTATGTTTATCTTGCTCCTTTCACTGTTTGCCGACTTCAAGGTAAGCGTGCCGATGATATTCCTCAAGGTCGTCCTCGCCAAGTTCACTATCTGAATCTGGATGTTGTTTACATTATACTGCGAGTTCTTCACGCTCTCCTCGTCGGGTTTTATCTTGAAATAAACCTGTGCATCCACCGAGGCATTCAGGTTATCGTTGGTAATGATTTCCTGCTTGTCGGCATTGATCATCTGTTCCGTCACATTCACCTGATACATCTTGTCTATGAACGGAATGATCCAGTTAAACCCAGGGTTGGCAAACCCATGATACTTGCCCAGCCGTTCTACCAGGCCACGATGCGTAGGCCTCACGATGCGGACCCCCAACAAAAAGAATCCGATGACGAATGGAATGATAATTAATCCTTGCATGACGTTTATGTTTTTTATTTGGATGTAAAAGTAATCAAATTCAGATAAACCACCATTCCATTCCTCATTTGCCCGAGAGAGAAGCTTTCGTAATCCTGCCTCCACCTCCCGAACAAGGCAAAATTATTCCTTCCAACAACAAATTCAAGCCCTCCTAATTTTTAATTCCTAATTCCTAATTCGTAATTCTTTTATGGAGCCTACGGTTTCCACTCGTATCATGGTGCGTCCCGCTATCCGCTGTAGCCGCTGCCTCCCATTTCCGACACAAAGCAGCGGGCTGCCGCTACTATCGGGGCTATGCTTCTATGGCAGGTAGCTACGAAAGAACTTTTTAATCATAACCTGGCTGTGGCGAAAAGGCTTTGCCTTTTCGCCACAGCTTTTCCAAAGCCCAAGCATACCATATTTATAACTAAGAGTGGTTTTAAAGCGACAACGAGTTGTTTCGGAAGAGAAATGCATCATGTCGAGAGAGAAATGCATCAAGTCGGAGGAGAAATGCATCAAGTCGGAGGAGAAATGCATCTAGTCGGAAGAGAAATGCATCTAGTCGGAGGAGAAATGCATCAAGTCGAGAGAGATATGCATCAAGTCGGAAGAGAAATGCATCAAGTCGGAGGAGAATTGCATCAAGTCGAGAGAGAAATGCATCAAGTCGAGAGAGAAATGCATCAAGTCGGAGGAGAAATGCATCAAGTCGGAGGAGAAATGCATCAAGTCGGAGGAGAAATGCATCAAGTCGAGAGAGAAATGCATCAAGTC
>CAIWCG010000050.1 GCA_903911135.1 uncultured Bacteroidota bacterium | reverse complement strand
TGACTACGGATCAGAAGGTTGGGGGTTCGAATCCCTCCGGGTTCACTTAAAATGATTTTGTCCCATGTACTCATAAAGTTACATGGGACTTTTTTATGCCTTATTGAAAAAGAAATATGGGTATTGAAAATAAATTTGGATTGTAAATATTTATCTTATAAATTTGCAAACGAAATTCAATCATCAATTTACATCAACCAATTAACACAATTAAAATGGAGAACAATCCTAATCTGACCGAAAAAGGCAAGTACGATTACGCACTTGTTGTTCGGGCCTTGCATCATGGCGACCAAGATGCTTATGCAGAATTAATGCATTCCTACAAAGACATCATTTTTTATATGATGTTCAAAAAAGTCCATAACCGTGATGATGCAGAAGATATTACTCTTGAGGTTTTCGAAAAAGCGTTTCGTTACCTAGACTCGTATTCGCCTAATTTTGCATTTTCTACTTGGTTATATAAGATTGCAAATAATAAATGCATCGATTTTATTCACAAGAAATACAATCGAGAACTGCCAATGGAAAACAAATTCAGCGATGATGAAAAACAGGATTTGATGCTGGAGGTAAAGTCCGATGGTCTCGACCCGGAAGAAAACCTGATCAAGAAACAGAAAGTCCTGTTTTTGAAAGAAGTCGTTGCAAATCTAAGGCCCCGCTATAGAGACCTCGTCGAACTTCGATATTTTAAGGAATTGTCGTACGAAGAGATTTCTAAAGTCCTTGAATTGCCTTTAGGTACCGTTAAAGCCCAACTATCTCGCGCAAAAGAGGCTTTACAGGTAGCCTTGCGTTATTCAGATGAAAAATAATAGTATTAATTTCCAACAATCTAATGGATTGTTTAGTATCGTTTAGTGGAAGTTCCAGAACTGTTTGAGGTTTGGTGTCCTGGCCTTCTATTGTTGTTTCGGTTGTTCGAATAGCCACTTCTTGATCTATTGTTCCCTTGTCTGGCAGGTAGTTGGGGGATTTTAACGCCTTCAATTTCCACTAATGGAAAAGGATTATCTTCAGCAACTGGGATTTGTTTGGTAATTAATTTATGGATATCCTTCAAGTATGCTTTCTCTTCCGAATCGCAAAAGGAGATGGCGGTACCGCTGGCACCTGCTCTTCCAGTTCTTCCTATTCTATGAACATAGGTTTCCGGAATATTTGGAAGTTCATAATTGATTACGTGAGTCAAATCCTCAACATCTATTCCTCTTGCAGCAATATCGGTTGCAACAAGCACACGTGTTTGTCCGCCTTTAAAGCTGTTTAATGCATTTTGTCTCGCACCCTGCGATTTATTTCCATGTATTGCAAGCGCAGTGATGCCTGATTTTACCAAATCTTTACAAACTCGATCAGCTCCATGTTTAGTCCTTGTAAATATCAATGCACTTACAATGCTTTTATCCTTCAGTAAATGTAAAAGCAGGTTGCGTTTATCGTTTTTCGATACATAATATACCGACTGATCGATAATTTCAACTGTTGAAGAAACAGGAGTTACTGCTACCTGTTCCGGGTTGACCAAAATGCTGTTTGCCAGTTTTTGAATCTCCGGTGGCATTGTTGCCGAGAAGAACAAGGTTTGCTTTTTATGAGGTAATTTGGCAATGACCTTCTTTACATCATTAATGAATCCCATGTCAAGCATTCTGTCCGCTTCATCCAATACAAATATCTTTACATGATTAAGATGAACGAATTTCTGATTCATCAAATCAAGCAATCGGCCAGGTGTTGCAATCAAAATATCAACACCTTGATGAAGGATTTGTGTTTGTGCATGTTGTGAAACGCCTCCAAAAATTACCGTATGCTTTAATCCGGTATGCCTTCCATAGGCATGGAAACTTTCACCAATTTGTATTGCCAGTTCGCGGGTTGGAGTTAAGATTAATGATTTAATGTATCGGTGTCCTCGGTCTTCATTCTTTTCAGAATCAAGAATTTGAAGGATGGGGATGGCAAATGCTGCCGTTTTACCTGTTCCTGTTTGAGCGCAGCCTAACAAATCCTTTCGGTCTAACACGATAGGGATGGATTTTTCTTGAATTGGAGTAGGGGAGGTGTACCCCTCGGTTTTTAGAGCTCTTAGAATTGGCTCTATCAGATTTAATTTTTCAAATGACATTATATATTTTTTAATTTAATTATTTACTTTGATTTTTCTTGAGATTGCGAGAACATGTCTTGTCTTTTATATTGGCACAACTATGGAAGGATTGCTGCACCAACATCCGCATTGCGCTGCAAAGATACAAAAAGTTAATGAAATATGGTTTTATCGTTCCACTTTACAAATTTAAAGTGGGTATTTATTGGAAAAAATTAACGAAAGTTCAGATAAAATCATTCCGTGAAGAAACATGCAGATGTCCCTCCACCACAGTAAAAGCTATATTTCAAAAATGGAACTGGCAATAGGATTCCCTATTGCTCATTAGCCTTAAGATATCTCGAGAAATCTTTATTTCTCAAGCACTCCTTTAAGATTGTTTAGGTTGGTTTGCAGGTCGTCGCCAATCATCTTGTCAAGGCTCATGCATAGTTGCAGGATGTTGAATGGGTAGGGCATATTGCCATGAAATCCCCATTTTACCTTGGTTTGTGATGTGGTGACGCTTTCGGTGGTAAGCCAGGCCTCCGACTTGCTTTTGAATGGGCGTTCGAAGCGGACATCCAAATCTATCCTTGCTCCGTCGGCAATTTTGGTTATTTCCTGTTCGCCTTTGCCCACGTCTTTTTTGTCGCTATCCCAGGCTGAAACAAAACCAACGGCTCCGTCGGTGCCTTTGAAATTCATTTTTGCGTTTGGGTCCATCATCACCCATTTGCTGTATTTGTCTTGGTTTTTAATGATTTTTATATAATCAAAAACATCCTGTTTCGGTTTGTTTATGGATACTTCGCGCTCTATGGTGTAATCTTTTTTGATGAATAGGGCTACGATCAACAGGATGGCAATCACGGCTACTATGCCGATGAGGATTTTCTTTACAATTTTCATTTTATTCAGTTTTTTGGTTTTAATTTATAATAATGGTAAGGGTGGCTGTGGATAAAGCCTGTTTTGTTTTGGATGTGAGTGGCAAAAATATTAAAATAATTTATAAGTGCCAAATGTGGATGTCATTTTTATGATAAGGCATTTAGGTGGTAAGTATAAATTTGTATGATGGGCACAGTTGGAGCTTTATTCATTAATATGAGTGATGATTTTCTTGATTTCTCAGGCTAAGGAAATCATTTCTCAGGCCAAGGAAATCATTTCCTCAAGTATCTTTTTTCGAGTTTTGGCTTATAATTTTGATGATTGGAGGTAATTATTCAGGTATTTTGCCAAAAGTTCATTCGAGGCGGCTGCCATAGGTAATAGCCCCGATAGTAGCGGCAGCCCGCTGCTTTGTGTCGGCAATGGGAAGGCAGCGGCTACAGCGGATAGCGGGACGAAGATGGGACGAGTGGTGAACATAGGCTTCAAAATATCAATATACTGACCAAAGGCATTGTTGATTACTTATTAATATTTCTAATTTTGCCGACTATTAGCCATGACAACGCAAGTAATAATCGTAATTTTATGCATCACCTTCTTGGTGATTGGGCTCTATCGTGAGTTGTTTAGGCCATTGCTCACGTTTTTGATAGTGGTCATCGCCTTGTTTTTGTTCGGCATCATTTCCATCAATGATGTCATCGGCGGCTTGGCAAACGAGCAGTTGATCATCATCATGCTGCTGCTTATCTTGAGCGATGTAATCAAGAAAACCAATGCCATTGATGCCATTGTTCAGCGGCTGTTTCACCAAGGGCTGACATATAAGGGTTTCATGGCGAGGATGATGTTTACCGTGTCCAATCTGGCTCCTTGGTTTCATAATACTCCTGTGGTAGCCATTGCCATGCCACATGTTTATACTTGGGCCAAGAAGAAAGGGATTTCTCCTTCGAAGGTGATGCTGCCTTTGTCTTATGCCACCATGCTGGGTGGAGCCATGACGCTGATAGGCACCTCCACCAACATGTTTGTGAATGGTTTGGCGATAGATAATACCTATTGCAAGAACTTCAAGGTGTTGGCCGACTTCAAGGCTTTGCATCCTTCGGGAGTTCCTATTTTTTCGTTTACTCCCATCGGGTTTCCTTTGGCCATCATTGGCATCTTGTATCTGCTTTATATTGGCACCAAGCTGCTTCCTTCCCGCAAGGATGCCCTTGCCGACTTCAATGAGAAGACAAGGGAATATATGGTGGAGACGCAAGTGCCAATAGGTTCTTCGTTGATAGGCAAAAGCATCGAACAAGCCAATCTCCGCAACTTGAGAGGTTTGTTTTTGGTTGAGATAGTCAGAGGTGATGAAAGCCTCGGCCCTGTTTCTCCCGAAGAAGTCATCGAACAGGGTGACATCCTCATCTTTGCCGGCGAAACGGATACGATCCTCGACTTGATGAAAAACCCCAAGGACCTCATCCTGCCCAAATTCTCTGACATGCCAAAACGTGAGTTCATGGAAGTGAAGGAACTGGTACTTTCGAACCGTTCTTCGCTGGCTGGATTGAAAATCCGTGAGGCCAATTTCCGTGGAAAGTACGATGCCGCAATCATTGCCGTCAACCGGGATGGTGAACGCTTGACGGGTAAGATAGGGGAGGTGGAACTTCGCCCGGGAGACTTGCTCCTAATCCTTGCCGGTAGTGATTTCAAAGGCATCGCCGACAACTCCAACGACTTCTATTTCATATCCGACGGAAAAGAAATCAAACGATACAACAAACTCAAGGTAGCGATACTCATCGGGGGCATAGTGCTGTCGTTTTTGCTGTCTGCGTTTGAGGTTATGCCTGGCATTCTGCTCATTGGCTTGGTGCTGGTGCTCTGCTTGTGCGTCCCATTGAAAATCGTCAAGTTCAATGAGATACAACGCTCTGCCGACCTCGAACTCTTCCTCATCCTCGCCATGTCTTTGGCCATCGGGAAAGCCATTCACAACTCAAAAGCCGACGAACTCTTTGCCGGTTGGCTCATAGGCGGATTCGAAGGGTTCCACAGCAACATCGCCATCCTCTTCGGCATCTATCTGATGACCAACATCCTCGCCATGTTCGCCACCAACAAGACCGCAGTAGCCATCACCTTTCCCATAGCCATTGCCACCATGATGAAACTCGGACTTACCGACCCTACACCGTTCATTCTATGCGTAGCCTTGGCAGGATGTGCCGAATTCATGACCCCGTTCGGATACCAGACCAACCTGATGGTATATGGGCCGGGAGGATACAAGTTCATCGACTACATAAAGGTAGGTTTTGGCCTCACCATACTCTATATGATAGGGGTGGTGGCCATGATAAGCTGGATTTATCACTTGTAAATCCACATTTTCCTCCAACTCCTCATTCCTAATTTATAATTCATAATTTCTATAAGGAGCCTACGGTTCCTTCTCGTATCATGGCCAGTCCCGCTATCCGCTGTAGCCGCTGCATCCCCATTTCCGACACCAAGCAGCGGGCTGCCGCTACTATCGGGGCTATGCTTTGATGGCAGGT
>CAIWCG010000049.1 GCA_903911135.1 uncultured Bacteroidota bacterium | reverse complement strand
CTTACATAACGTTTTTGGAGCCCTCCGCAGCTACGGAGGCTGAAAAGGAACGTGTTTGGAGCCCTCCGCAGCAACGGAGGACATCTACAGAACATGTTTGGAGCCCTCCGTTGCAACAGAGGACTTCTAAAATACATGTTTAGGATACTCCGCAGCTACGGAGGCATTCAAAAATGTCACTTTGCCATCCTCCGTAGCTGCGGAGGACGTCAAACACGATTTTTCATGTGCCTTGAGACAAAATAATGCAATAAGGAGGGCATTTGGATCATCCTTATCTTAGACCAAGAAATTATATTATTGATGAATGCCGAGCTTGTTTTGTCTTGTTATTACTCGAAGTATTATTGATTATTACTCCAATCAACCATCAACCATAAATCATCAATAATGATTCTTTATGTTGTTCTTATAATTGCTTCGCTATAGGCGAGCTATCATAAGAACAGCAATCTTATCATCGTCCTTGGGCTATTTATCCTCGCATTCCTTCGGGTAGTAGAGGAAATATTTCTTTACCTGGGTAGAGAGCAAGGAGATGTTGTGCTGGTCCGATGCTGTGGCTATGTCCACCAGTTTGCCATCGCGATAGAGGAGGTTTATCTTGTTTTCGTTTTTGCTGTAGGTGCTGTTGGTGAGGGTGCCCGATTGCACAAAAAAAGTGACATCCTTGTCCTTTAGGTGAAACAGCTTGATGGCCTTTGCCTTATATCTGTTTCCCTTTCCTTCCACAGCAGGAGAATTGGTGATGTCTATTCGGTTGAGTTTGCGGAGAATCAGCTTTTCGCACAAGGTGCATAGGATGTCGTCATTGTGTTTCTGCCACACCTTTATGGCCGCCATGATGTCGTAGTCGTCCAGTTCGGCAAATTGCTGCAGCAGCTTGGGGTTCTTTTCGAAGTCCTTGATGGTATAATTATGATGCAGGAAGCTCGACAAGGCAGGCGAAGCGAAAAACGGTTTGTCGTTTTCGGCAATTTCCTTGGCCCTCTTCAGTATGCTTACCAGGAGCATTTCTGCCGACACCACCGTTTTGTGGAGATATACCTGCCAATACATCAGCCTGCGGGCAATGAGGAATTTCTCGATGGAATAGATGCCCTTGGCCTCCACCACCAGTTCGTCATCATGTATCTCGAGCATCTTGATGATACGTTCAGTGCTGATGACACCCTCCGAAACACCGGTAAAGAAACTGTCTCGTTTAAGATAGTCCAGTCTATCCATATCCAGCTGCCCCGAAACCAAACTATGGAGATATTTCTTGGGATATTCATCCTTGAAGATGGCTATGGCGGTGGTCAATTTACCCTTGAACTGCACATTCAAATCATCCATGAAGAGTTCAGAAAGCTTCTCGTGATTGATGCCTTCCACGATGCTGTGCTCCAATGAATGCGAGAACGGACCATGGCCTATGTCGTGCAACAATACGGCAATCAAGGCACCGGTAGCTTCATCATCGGTTATCTTATGTCCTTTCGACCGCAGTACTTCTATCGCCTCGTTCATCAGATGCATGCATCCCAAGGCATGATGAAAGCGGGTATGCAGGGCACCGGGATAAACAAGATGTGTCAAGCCCAGTTGCTTTATTCTTCTTAATCGTTGGAAGTAGGGATGTTCGATCAAATCAAAGATCAGATCGTTTGGGATGCTGATAAACCCATATACAGGGTCGTTGAAAATCTTTTTCTTGTTCAAGGCATTATTAATTATGGCGGCAAAATTACTATAATATTAAAGAGAAGCGTGTCGATGGATGTTTATAAAAAGTCTTGACGATGGAATAAAAACGAAAATCATTCGTTAATCCACCTAATCAAACAAATAAATATGGACAAGATAAAAATTCTTTGGGCTGATGATGAAATCGATTTATTGATGCCTCATATCCTGTTTCTTAAGGAAAAGGGCTATGATGTAACCACCGCAAACAATGGCCACACGGCTCTGGATCTTATCAAGTCTCAATCATTTGACATTATCTTTCTGGATGAGAACATGCCTGGCAAGTCAGGACTCGAAACCCTTGCCGGCATCAAGAGAATATATTCCGATGTGCCCGTCATCAT
The DNA here is from genome assembly GCA_903911135.1 of uncultured Bacteroidota bacterium. Taxonomy (GTDB): domain Bacteria; phylum Bacteroidota; class Bacteroidia; order AKYH767-A; family JABDAW01; genus JABDAW01. Next base: position 1,541 of record CAIWCG010000049.1, on the reverse strand, counting down.
GATAACCAAGAGCGAAGAGGAGCATATCATGGAAGAAGCCATTGGGGCTCAAATAGCCGACTACCTCATTAAGCCGGTAAACCCTAATCAGATCTTGCTTGCCATCAAAAAGAATCTGGAAAACAAAAGGCTCATCAGCGAGAAGACCAACATGGATTATCAGATGGAGTTCCGCCAGATAGGCATGTCTTTGGGCGACAAGATGAATCATGAACAATGGGCGGATGTATATAAGAAACTCATCTATTGGGAGCTGCAGTTGGAGAAAAGCAAGGATGACAGCATGTATGAAATCCTGACCATGCAGAAGAACGAAGCCAACAAGCTGTTCTGCAAGTATGTGGAGAAGAACTATGTAGATTGGGTAAAGAAGCAAGATGACACCTCTCCCATCATGTCGAATTCCCTTATCCGAAAGAAGGTGTTTCCATTGATGGAAGGATCTGATGAACCCGTTTTCTTTTTGTTGATAGATAATTTAAGGTACGATCAATGGAAGGTCATCCAACCATTGGTATCGGAATATTTTAAGGTTGTGGAGGAAGATTCCTATTATGGCATATTGCCATCAGCCACACAATATGCCCGTAACTCCATCTTTGCAGGCTTGATGCCATCAGAGATAGAAACCCGTTTCCCAAAGATGTGGAGCAACGATGAGGACGAAGGAGGCAAGAATCTTTATGAAGAACAGTTCCTGGCCGACCAGATTCAGCGGTTAAGAAAGCCCTACAAGCACTCCTACACCAAGGTAACCAACTATAATGCCGGCAAAGATTTGGTTGACAACATCTCCAATCTGTTTCAGAACAAGTTCAATGTGATAGTGTATAATTTCGTTGACATGCTCTCTCATGCACGCACTGAAATGGAAGTAATCCGTGAGTTGGCCGACGACGAAGCAGCCTACCGTTCCATCACCTTATCCTGGTTCGAGCACTCTCCATTGTTTGAGGCGCTGAAGAAGATAGCCGAGAAGAAGGTAAAACTCATCATCACCACCGACCATGGCACCATCAGGGTAAAAGAACCCATAAAGGTGGTGGGCGACAGAAACACCAACACCAACCTACGCTACAAGCAAGGAAAGAACCTAAGCTACAACAAGAATGAGGTGTTCGAGATAAAACGCCCCGAAGACGCCATGCTTCCCAAGTTGCATTTAAGCAGCGCATACGTGTTTGCCACCGGCGACAAATTCTTCGCCTACCCGAACAACTACAACTATTACGTAAATTACTACACCAACACCTTCCAGCACGGAGGCATCTCCTTGGAAGAAATGATTATCCCCTTCGTTTACCTCCATTCCAAATAGGAATAGGCATATATTGGCAGAAAAAGAAGCGAGATCACTGGTCTCGCTTTTTTTGTTTCCACCCTCCAATTTATAATTTATAATCTATAATTTATAATTTCAATTTGGAGCCTATATCCTCCACTCGCATCCTGGTGCGTCCCGCTATCCGCTGTAGCCGCTGCCTCCCATTTCCGATACAAAGCAGCGGGCTGCCGCTACTATCGGGGCTAGGCTTCTGTGG
>CAIWCG010000048.1 GCA_903911135.1 uncultured Bacteroidota bacterium | reverse complement strand
CGTGGAGAATAGTACTGGTATTTCTGTTTATCCCAACCCCGCCACCACCCTTCTCAACATTCACCACAGCACCAGCACCTCCCCAGAAACCTTGCTTATCACCGACCTTCTGGGTACTGTAGTTTATAAAGAAATACTTACCGGCATTTCTACTACCATCGCTATTTCCACCTGGAGCGCAGGCATTTATTTCTATAGCCTCACCCCAGCCCTCTCCAATGGAGAGGGAGTAAGCGTAAGAGGCAAGTTCATCAAGCAATAAAAAGCTTTTTCGAGGCAACAGGCCATCATAACTAGCCCCGATAGTAGCGGCAGCCCGCTGCTTGGTATCGGCAATGGGGATGCAGCGGCTACAGCGGATAGCGGGACTGGCCTTGATACGAGAAGAAACCATAGGCTCCTTAAAAGAATTAGGAATTAGGATGGGTGTATGTTATATTTTAAAGCGCTTTCAAGGCTTCTTTAATCAATTGCTCGACGGTAATTCCATCGCCGTTTCGCCTAACGATTTGGTCGATGACCTTCTCGGCACTGTTTTTTACAAAACCAAGGGTGGTCAATGCCACCAAGGCCTCCTCTTTGGTCTTGTTGAAGGATAAATTGGTGGTAGTTGCCACCATTCCGCTAGCTTTTCCCAGCTTGTCTTTAAGCTCAATGATGGCTCTTAAGGCAGTTTTTGCACCGATGCCCTTGATGTTTTGCAAAACGGCGGCGTTTCCATTGACTATTGCCTGCTGAATTTCGGTGGGAGATAGCGATGAGAGCATCATCCTGGCGGTATTTGCCCCAATTCCTGAAACCGATATCAGGTGGCGGAAAAGCTGGCGTTCCTCCTCATCAAAAAAGCCAAATAAAGTATGGGCATCTTCCTTGATGGACAGATGGGTATAGACTTTACATCGCTCCGAATCGCTGATTTTTGTATAGGTGAAAAGCGAAATATGAACCATGTAGCCAACACCCGCACATTCGATGACCAGATGTGTGGGATGCTTGGCTATCAGCTTGCCATCCAAGTGATTAATCATGGCGGAAACTACTTTTTCTTTGATTGTGCATCCACCACGGCAATGGTAACCATATTAACGATTTCCCTTACCGAACTTCCCAATTGAAGGATGTGAACGGGCTTTTTCATACCTAACAATATCGGACCTATCGCTTCTGCCGACCCCATTTCCTGAAGCAATTTATAGGCAATGTTTCCAGATTCGAGATTTGGGAATATCAAGGTGTTGGCACCCTCCTTTGCCAGTTCGCTGAAAGGGAAATTATCTTTCATCAGTTGTGGATTTAAGGCAAAATTTGCCTGCATTTCTCCATCTACTATCATCCCAGGATACTTTGTTTGAAGAATGGCCACTGCATCTCTTACCTTCATCGCACTTGCATCATCAGTTGAGCCAAAGTTGGAGAACGAAAGCAAGGCAATCCTTGGTTTGATGTTATAATTCTTGACCGCCTTTGCAGTGAGAACGGTAATGTCAACCAAATCTTCGACGGTTGGGTTTACATTGATGGTTGTATCAGCAAAGAAGAAAGGACCTTTCTTGGTAATCATGATATACATTCCGGCTACCTTTCTCACTTCATCCTGTACACCGATAATTCTCAAAGCAGGACGAATGACATCGGTATATTTCCTTGTCAAACCGGAAATCAAAGCGTCAGCTTCACCTGTTTCCACCATCATGCAACCATAATGGTTTCGTTCTGTCATGGCTTTTCTTGCCTCGTATAGGTTATATCCCCTTCTCTTTCTTTTCTGGAAGAATAATTCTCCAAACTGGCTCTTCTTTTCTGTTTCTTCTCTTGGGTCGATGATAGGAGTGTCGCCCAAATCAAGACTGTTTTCCTTTATGAGCTCCTTAATCTTTTTGATGTTTCCAAGAAGGATTGGCTTGGCAATACCTTCCTCACGAACCAATTGGGCTGCCTTTAATATCTTATAATTGTCCGCCTCGGCAAATACCACACGTTGAGGATTCTGTTTTGCCTTGCTGGTAATTACTCGAATCAATTTATCATCATGACCAAGACGTTTACTCAAAACATCTTTATAACCTTCCCAATCGGTAATCTTGATTCGTGCAATTCCAGAATCCATAGCCGCTTTTGCAACAGCAGGAGAAACCGTTGTAATTAATCTTGGGTCCAATGGTTTTGGAATGATATAATCCACACCGAAACACATGTTCTTAGTATTATAAGCGAGGTTAACCATATCCGGAACAGGTTGTTTTGCAAGACTTGCAATTGCGTATACAGCGGCAAGTTTCATTTCCTCATTTATTCCCTTTGCCCTAACATCCAATGCACCTCGGAATATGAATGGAAATCCTAATACATTATTTACTTGGTTTGGATAATCAGACCGTCCTGTTGCAATGATTGCATCTTCTCTAGCTGCCTTTGCGTCATCATAAGTAATTTCAGGGTCTGGGTTTGCAAGAGCAAAAATAATTGGATTCTTAGCCATAGAAATGACCATTTCCTTGCTTACGATATTACCTTTGGAAAGACCGATAAACACATCGGCATCTTTCATTGCTTCAACCAAAGTCGTTATCTTTCTATCGGTAGCGAACATTTTCTTCGATTCATCAAGATCTTTTCTGCTCTTGGTAATCACACCATGAGAATCAAGCATTACAATATTTTCAATTTTAGCACCAAGACTCAAATATAACTTCGTACATGAAACAGCAGAAGCTCCTGCACCACTTACTACAATCTTAACCTTCTTGATATCCTTCTTTGCTACTTCGCATGCATTAATCAAAGCGGCAGAAGATATTATAGCAGTACCATGCTGGTCGTCATGCATGATGGGAATATCCAATTCAGCCTTCAGTCTTTTTTCAATCTCGAAACACTCTGGAGCCTTGATGTCTTCAAGATTGATACCCCCAAAAGTTGGCGAGATGGCCTTTACGGTCTTTACAAAATCATCAACATTCAATTGATCGATTTCAATATCGAACACATCGATATCTGCAAAAATTTTAAACAGCAATCCCTTTCCTTCCATAACTGGTTTAGAGGCTAATGGTCCAATGTTTCCTAACCCAAGAACGGCAGTACCGTTCGAAATTACCGCAACCAGATTTCCCTTTGCAGTATATTTATAAACATCATCTTCATTTTTTTCAATTTCAAGACAAGGTTCGGCAACGCCCGGAGAATAGGCTAAAGACAAATCGCGTTGAGAACTGTAAGGTTTGGTAGGGATTACTTCAATCTTTCCTGGTCGTCCTTGAGAATGATAATCCAAGGCATCCTGTTTTTTAGTTGGTTTCACTTTTTTTTATTATTAATGAGCCGCAAAATTACAATTATTTGTTGTACTTAAAATTTATTCCACAATCATTTCTTCATTTAACTTAACATTTACACTTGTATAAAACCAAGATTTCCTATATTTGCCCCATCAAAAAATAAATATAATCATGTCAACAGATTTCCTTCCTTTAAATGGCACTGACCACATCGAATTTTATGTAGGCAATGCAAAACAAGCTTCCTATTTCTATCAACATGCTTTCGGTTTCGAACTGATTGCTTATGCCGGACCAGAAACCGGTGTGCGAGACCGCGCAAGTTATGTATTGAAGCAAGGCAAGATACAAATGGTATTTACCACTTCCATTCAGCCAGACACCGACATGGCAAGGCATGTGGCTTTGCATGGCGATGGTGTAAAAGTACTGGCTCTTTTGGTTGATGATGCCGAAAAATCATACTATGAAACCATGGCTCGTGGGGCCAAGAGCCACACCGCTCCCTTTACCGTTTACGATGAATTTGGGGAGGTGAAAATGGCTTCCATCCATACTTATGGCGAAACGATTCATACCTTCGTGGAAAGAAAGAATTACAAAGGTGCGTTTCTTCCTGGCTATGCTCCGGCAAAGAGCAGCTTCACGGTAGAACCGGTCGGTTTCGAGGTAGTCGATCATTGCGTGGGCAATGTGGAATTGGGCAAAATGAACGAATGGGTGAAGTTTTATGAAGAAGTAATGGGCTTCAAGCTGATCATTACTTTCGATGACAATGATATTTCGACTGAATACAGTTCGTTGATGAGCAAGGTCGTATCCAATGGCAATGGATACATCAAGTTCCCAATCAATGAGCCAGCTTCGGGTAAAAAGAAATCGCAGATAGAGGAATATATCGAGTTTTATAAAGGTGCAGGTGTGCAGCATATCGCCATTTTGACGCCTGATGTAATCAAAACGGTAACCGAATTGCAACGCCGAGGGATTGAATTCCTCAAGGTTCCGAGCACTTATTATGAAGAATTGACTGCTCGCGTAGGGAAAATAGATGAGTCCATTGAAGAGTTGCAGAGACTTGGAATTTTGGTGGATAGGGACGATGAAGGCTATCTGTTACAGATTTTCACCAAGCCGGTAGAGGACAGACCGACAGTTTTCTTCGAAATCATTCAGCGAAAAGGCGCCAAATCGTTCGGGAAAGGCAATTTCAAGGCCCTTTTCGAGTCCATAGAGAGAGAGCAGGCGCTGCGAGGCAACTTATAATTGCTGTTTTAGCGAAATCAATAATAAAAGCCACTCTATATTATATATAGAGTGGCTTTTTTGATTCTGACCAGGCAACAATCGGTTCTGACCTGGCAACAATTGGTGCTGACCTGGCAACAATCGGTTCTGACCTGGCAACAATTGGTGCTGACCTGGCAACAATCGGTTCTGACCTGGCAACAATCGGTTCTGACCTGACAACAATCGGTGCTGACCTGACAACAATTGGTTCTGACCTGACAACAATTGGTGCTGACCTGACAACAATCGGTTCTAACCTGACAACAATTGGTGCTGACCTGGCAACAATTGGTGCTGACCTGACAACAATCGGTTCTAACCTGACAACAATTGGTGCTGACTTGTCAACAATCGGTGCTGACCTGGCAACAATTGATGCTGACCAGTAAGTTATTGGTGCTGACCAGTATGTTTTGGAAATGACATGGTAGTTCTGGAAATGGAGGTGGATTTAAAAAAATGAATAATCGCATTTAGCAGGGTAATTTGATGTTTTTTGGATTAACATGGTAGATTTGCATTATAGATTGTGAATATTTAATGTTGAAAAGTCATCAAGTTTTTAGGAATAGTTTTAATAAAATACCAATATGAATTGATTTGTAAAATAGGATTATGAATAACAATCTAAATGACGCAAATGCCTACCTTCAGACTTATAAATGCTTTTAATGGATTATGAATTAAAAGGGTAACTATAAAGGTTTGAAATGATGATGGTTTTAAAGGATAATTATAATACCTTACCCGTCTATTATCTTAAATACATCGTTATTAAAAAGGAAAAAACAGGTATTCTGCCGATGGCGATTAAAAACTCGGGTCAGGGGATGATTTTTTTAAAAAAATAGCTTTCCCATTCCAATAAAATTTTATAAATTCGCCCATCCAAAATAATAACGTATCCTTAAATTAATTAAATTAAACTAAATGGCAGAAAGAGATAGAATCATCCCCATCAACATAGAGGAAGAAATGAAAAAATCGTACATCGATTATTCGATGTCGGTAATCGTATCGAGGGCCTTGCCCGATGTGAGGGATGGACTGAAACCGGTGCACCGCAGAGTGCTCTATGGTATGTTGGAATTGGGTGTTTTGTCCAATCGTCCTTATAAGAAATCGGCAAGAATAGTGGGTGAAGTGCTGGGAAAGTACCATCCACATGGCGATACTTCGGTATATGATGCCATGGTGAGGATGGCGCAGGAGTGGTCGCTGAGATATCCATTGGTAGATGGTCAGGGAAACTTTGGGTCGATAGATGGCGACAGTCCGGCTGCCATGCGATATACTGAAGCAAGATTGAAGAAGATAGCGGAAGAATTATTACTAGACATAGACAAGGATACGGTTGATTTTAGATTGAATTTTGATGATTCATTGCAAGAGCCAACCGTATTGCCAGCAAAGATTCCTAATCTTTTGATCAATGGAGCCAGCGGAATTGCGGTAGGTATGGCAACCAACATGCCTCCGCATAACATTACCGAGGTTATAAATGGATGTTTGGCCTATATCGAAAATCATGACATCACTGCCGAGGAACTTTGCGAGTTTGTAAAGGCTCCTGATTTTCCTACTGGTGGGATAATTTATGGTGTAGAAGGTGTCCGTGATGCTTTCCTCACTGGGCGAGGGAGAATCATGATGCGTGCCAAAACGAGCATCGAACAAAACGAAAATGGCAGGGATAGAATTATCGTTCATGAGATTCCTTATCAGCTGAACAAGGCGGAAATGATAAAAAGAACCGCTGATTTGATCAATGAAAAGAAAATTGAAGGAATTTCTGACTTGAGGGACGAATCTGATAGGGATGGTATGCGCATCGTTTATGAATTGCGCAAGGATGCCATCACCAATGTAGTTTTGAATAGTTTGTTTAAATATACGAGTCTTCAAACTTCTTTCAGCGTTAATAATATAGCTTTGGTTCATGGCAGACCGATGATGTTGAATCTTAAGGATTTGATAAAACATTATATTGACCATCGCCATGAAGTGGTTATCCGCCGCACCAAGTTCGAACTGGCCGAAGCGGAAAAAAGAGCTCACATCCTCGAAGGTTTGTTGATTGCATTGGATCATCTGGATGCAGTCATTGCCCTTATCCGTGCTTCTCAAACCGTCGAAATTGCGAGAACCGGCTTGATGTCCGAATTCCAATTGTCAGAAATTCAGGCACGTGCCATACTCGATTTAAGATTGCAAAAACTAACCGGACTTGAAAGAGAAAAGATCAAGGAAGAATACGATGAATTGATGAAATTCATTGAATATTGCCGTAGCGTTTTGGCAGATGAAACCTTGCGATATGACATCATCAAAAAGGAATTGAATGAGATGAAGGATAAATATGGCGATGGCCGTAGAACTTCCATCGAATATTCTTCAGGTGATGTGAATATGGAAGACCTTATTGCTGATGAAGCCGTAGTTATTACCATTTCTCACATGGGCTACATCAAACGAACACCGTTGACAGAATATCGTGTTCAAAGTCGTGGTGGAAGAGGTTCGAAAGGAAGCGAAACGAGGGATGAAGACTTTATAGAGCATTTGTTTACTGCCACTAATCACAACTACATGTTGTTTTTCACCGAACAAGGTCGTTGTTTCTGGATGCGTGTTTTCGAAATACCTGAAGGAACCAGAATTTCCAAGGGGCGTGCCATTCAGAACATGATAAACATTCCTCCTGATGACAAAATAAAGGCATTCATCAATGTGAAAAACTTGAAAGATGAGGAATATTTGAAGAATAACTTCATAGTAATGTGCACCAAGAACGGCACCATCAAGAAATCAACTCTTGAAGCATACTCTCGTCCTCGACAAAATGGTATCAATGCTATCCTCATTAAGGATAAGGATTCTTTGTTGCAGGCTAGATTGACTGATGGAAAGAGCGATATCATCATGGCCTTGAAATCAGGAAAGGCCATCCGTTTCAATGAATCCAAAATTAGGGTGCAGGGACGAAATACTTCTGGCGTTCGTGGTATCAGACGAGCAAATGCCAAGGACGAAGTGATAGGAATGGTTTGCACCAATGATCCAAATCAATCCATACTTGTGGTATCAGAGAATGGGTATGGTAAGCGTAGCGATTTGGAAGATTACAGAGTACAGAATCGTGGTGGAATGGGTTCAAGAACAATGAACGTTACCGATAAGACCGGAAAGCTGATAGCCATAAAGAATGTGGTTGAAACGGATGATTTGATGATCATCAATAAATCCGGCATCATCATCAGAATGGCCGTTTCTGAACTAAGATTGATAGGAAAGGCAACCCAAGGTGTCAGGTTAATCAAACTCAAGGAAGATGATGAGATTGCCTCCGTGGCAGATGTGGCCAAGGAAGAAATTGATGAAGCTGGAAATCCTGAAATTCAAAATACCGAGGGCATCAGTAATGACATCGATAATTTTCTGAATGATTCATCCAATGAAACTCCTACTGAGAACCCCACTCCTGAAATAGAATAATAGTACCATTAAAAATTTTATAAAATGAAAAGATCAGCATTTTTTATCATCACCGTTATGGTTTCCATGGCTGCTTATGCTCAGCCTTCGAACGTGGTTTCTGCTTGGAATTATTTAAAGGCTGGCGAATTGGACAAGGCCAAAGAAATGATTGACCCCGCCATCAATCATGATAAAACAAAGACTTGGGCCAAAACCTGGTACTACCGCGGTTTGATCTATCAATCCATTTCGGGGAGCAAACAGTTCAAGCAACTGGACCCGAATGCCTTGACTGTAGCTTATGAAAGTTACAAGAAATCCATAGAACTGGACCCGAAGAGCGATTATGTGGATGACATAAACAAGATACAGATGAAACGATTGATGCTGCAGCTATTCAGTGCAGGTATTGAATTGTTCAACAACAAGAAATTCGATGAAGCCTTGAATTATTTTTCCGTCGTTTTGGCTATCGACCCCAATGATACCGTAGCAGTTTTGAATTCAGCCGTTACCGCCACCAGGGCAAACAACAATGCCAAGGCGAAAGAATATTACAACCGATTGATAGACATGAAATATAATGATTCCAAGATTTATAACTCCTTGGCAAACATCTACCTCATGGAAAAAGATACTGCCAAATCTTTCGAGACCATACAGAAGGGCAGAAAACAATTTCCTAACGACAATGACCTGTTGAGCAAAGAACTTTTCTATCTTATTTCTGCCAATAAAACCAACGAAGCCATTGATGGTTTGAATACCATTCTTGCCAAAGAGCCAAAAAACAGCACCATGTGGTTTGCCCTTGGAAACGTTTATGACAAACTTTCATCTGATGATTTCAAATCGAACAAGACAGCCGACCATGATGCTCATTTTGCCAAAGCAGAAGAAGCCTACAAGAAAGCCATCGAGATAAAAGCTGATTATTTCGAGGCGAATTTCAATCTTGGTGCGATGTATTACAATCTGGCTGCCGACATGATCAAGAAGGCAAATGACATTGATGCCATCAAATTAAAGGAGTATAATGAAGCGAAAGCCAAGTTCGAGATTCAATTGAAAAATGCCCGACCATACCTTGAAAAAGCATTGGAATTGCAGCCAAAGGACGAAGGTGCCCTTTCATCATTGCGTCAATTGTATGCCCATCTCGGCGAAACTGACAAATCGAATGAAATGAAAAAACGAATGGAAGGAAAATAATCCTTTCTCTCTTCTAATAAAAAAGGCGGTGCTAAAAAGTACCGCCTTTTTTGTTTTATACTCCATCAAGTTTAAATTTTACTTCTTCATCATCTAGCTTATACCGTGAATGGTTTTGTTATCTAAAAAGCAAAAAGCTTGGGTTTGGAGGAGTTTTATACGGGAAAAGCACCTTTTGGCGGGGTAAAAAAACTCGGCGGAGCGACTCGGGGACCCAAAGACGTGTCTTCCGGTCCGGATGAAGCGGCATTGGGTCCGGATGAAACGGCATTGGGTCCGGATGAAGCGGCATAAGGTCCGGATGAAGCGGCATTGGGTCCGGATGAAACGGCATTGGGTCCGGATGAAACGGCATAAGGTCCGGATGAAGCGGCATAAGGTCCGGATGAAGCGGCATAAGGTCCGGATGAAGCGGCATTGGGTCCGGATGAAGCGGCATAAGGTCCGGATGAAACGGCATAAGGTCCCTGTTTGATGTCTGGGTTCTTTTCTTGCCTGAAATGAGTGATTTATTTAAATAAAAGGAGCAAGACTTGTCGGGAAACGTTTGGTTATGGTATGTTTCGGCGAAAAGGCATAGCCTTTTCGCCGAAACTGCGTTACTGATAAAAAGTCATTTCGAAGCAACCTGCCAACGATCATAGCCCCGATAGTAGCGGCAGCCCGCTGCTTTGTATCGGAAGTGGGGATGCAGCGGCTACAGCGGATAGCGGGACGTAGATGGAACGAGAAGAGGATGTGGGCTTCAAAAAAGAATTAGGATTTATAAATGGCGAGGGGAATATATCCAAGTTGCGAAGGCTTGGCAAATGTTTATTTTTGCATTTCAATAAAATAAATTTAGGTAATGAGAGCGGTGATTCAGCGAGTTTCGAGAGCTTCGGTAACGATAGATGGCCAAGTGAATTCTTCCATAAACAAGGGGCTGCTGATACTTTTGGGCATCGAGGAAAGCGATGTTTCGGAAGATATAAGTTGGCTGTGTGGCAAAATATCGAGGCTAAGGATCTTCAACGACGAGGCTGGTTTGATGAACCTGTCGGTGCAAGAAACTGGAGGCGAGGTGTTGGTGGTGAGCCAGTTTACGCTTCATGCAAGCACTAAAAAAGGCAACCGCCCTTCTTTTATAATGGCTGCAAAACCGGATTTGGCCATCCCACTTTACGAGGCTTTCATCAAGCAGATGCAGGTGGAATTGGGCAAGGAAATTCAAACGGGGATTTTTGGTGCGGACATGAAAGTGGAACTGCTGAATGATGGTCCGGTAACCATCATGATCGACACCAAAAACAAGGAATAGATAGGCTAAATGGATATTTGAACCAGCTCCTTGAACGATTCAAGTGTGGCATTCATATCCTTTTCGTTTCGCGGCAAAAGTTCCTTTACCGTCCAGCAATATACCTGATAATAGTGGGAAGGGCTTTGCATGATGAGGCATTTGTACACCATGTTCATCTTGTTGTAGGTGCCTGTAATTGTGGTTTTGTAGCCCTTCAGGCCATTCATTGAAACCTTTTCGGCTGGGGAAGCCAGCACACTCATGAGCCCACCTGAAATGTTTGCGGTGCAATTGGAAACGTATTCATCAAAGGTGACTTTGGCACTGTCTAGCGTCATGTTCCTGCTGTTTTCATCGATGACCATGACATAAAACTCCCTATCCAAATTGGAATATTGCAACGAAGCCTCATCGTTCAAGATGGTTTTCGAAGGGGTCAGATAATCCGGCAACGAAATGGAATAAAGCTCCTTGATTTTCATGTCTTTGAATGTCGCCTCATCAGGATTCTTATTCGTAACATTGATGCATCCAAAAAGGAACAGGCAACAAAACAAAAACGAACTGGATGTAGGAAAGTATTGTTTGAATCGTTTCATGCTGACTTGGAATCAAGAATTGGAAGGAACAATAACTTTCAATGATTTGGGGAGAACCTTGAACAATATTTCAGGACCAAGATGTACTGGTTCGCCATCAATATGGGCAACAGTGGTATCGTTATTTAAAATCGTGATCGTATCTGCCTTGATGGTAGTGATGAATGGTAAACGATCGATTTTATTATTGAACAAGGCATAAACCAATATCGGAAACCGCCACCACTCGAAAGGCTTCACAATGCATAACTCCATAATGCCATCTGTAATGATGGATTGTGGATTGATGGTGGCATTATTTCCAAATTGAGAACCATTGGCAACAGTAACCAACCAGGCTTTTTCTTCTATTATCTCTCCATTTACTTCAATCTTATATAAAGCCAATTTATATTTTGGGAATTCTCTCATAATGACTTTTACGTAAGAAGAAAAACCACGTTTTCCATAGTTTGCAAACTCATGAGCTATATGCGCATCAAAGCCAACACCGCAAATGCCAATGACGGTTTTGTCATTGGCAACGACCGTATCCACATCTAGCACACGTCCTGTATTCAAAACTTTGATAGCCTCTGATATCTTGTGTGGAATGCCAAGATGATTGGCAAAACCATTTCCAGATCCAGTTGGAATAATTGCGAGAGCGGTATTCGAATTTATCAAACTGCAAGACACCTCATTCATCGAACCATCACCACCTACCGAAACCACTGCATAGTAGTTGCTTTCGGCAGCCTGCTTGGCCAACCCGATTGCATGACCCGCCTTTTGGGTGAATACGATCTCATGGTGAAACAAGGCAGAGTCAAGATGTTTTGCAATATCAGCAACGATGTTCTTTTGTTTGCCAACACCAGATACCGGATTGATAATAAATCTAATTCTTTTCTTTTCCATTCGTATGTTTCGGTCCGCAAATATATCAGTGTACCGGGAGATAAAATTTATTTGAAATCATATCCTGATTATATTCCTGTATCATCGCTTTCAATTTTCTTTCAAGACTATCCTTTAAAGTGGTCTTGCTGCTCATCAGATTCACTTTCATCAAAGTATCTGTTTTATAATCGTTTAGAGAAATCGTTTTATTTCCATCGAATTGCAAGGAATAATCTTTTGAAATCAGTTGATAAATTCCATTTAGAAAATTGATGGAGAAATGCTCACAACCTGAATCCAACATGCTAGTACCCATTGCAAAATAAGGTTTATTATAATGAAGGTAATCAAGTATTGTAGGTAATATGTCAATATGTTGAACGGCATAATCGATTTTGCCTTTTAATGATGAATTGTGTTGATAAATGATTATGGGCACTCGATATTTTCCAACAGGCGTTTGATAGGAAGCAAACTCTGAATCAAAGGTATGGTCAGCAGTAATAATGAATAAAGTATTATCGAACCATGGCATTTTGGATGAGGTTTCGAAAAACCTTCTCAAAGAGTAATCTGTATAGCGAATACTTTGATGGATAGGCAAATTACCTTTCTTAAAAATGGATGTATATTTTTCAGGTATTGTATATGGATGATGAGAAGAAATACTGAAAATGCAAGACAAAAATGGTTCTTTATCAACATTGATAGTCTTGGCAAAATACTGAAAGAATGGTTCATCAAAAATCCCCCAATGACCGTCATAATCCTTTTCATTGTTATATTCCTTACGGCCATAATAATTTTCAAAACCAATAGATTTGGTGAACGCTTCAAATCCCATTGTGCCATTGGTTCCACCATGGAAAAATGAAGTATTGTAACCACCTTCTTTTTTTAATACCTCTGCAATGCCACAATATTTATTGCCTGAATAAATGGACGTTATCAAAGGTTCATCCATCAATGCAGGTATACCGGCAAGAATAGCTGGAATAGCCTCAATGGATTTCTTTCCATTTGCAAAACCATTGGTAAATACAAGTGACTCTCTTATCAATGAATCCAGAAATGGGGTATATCCTTCATAAGGATTCATTCCACTAACATATTCCTTAGAGAAGCTTTCCAAAATAATGATAACCACATTTTTCTTTTGGAAAGAATCCTTATCAAGTTTTATATGAATGGGATTGAATAATTCATGTCTTGTTTTGTCATCAAAATATTTTGAATTGATAAGTTCATTCTTGCCATAGCTTTTTATAAGTGTGAAAGTAGTATTTAAAACCAATGGGGCATTTGCAGGGGTACTACATTCTGATGCGTTAATTATGCTTAATGGTCTAAGCTGAAAACCTCCTCTAGCAGCAAGGACAGTCAACAAGACAATTAACACAAGAGCAGCAAATTTAACTACTACATTTCCTTTTGCAATCACATAATCGGAAGATGTAACAGTCCAATTATAAAATCGCACGAATAGAATGATAATCATTACCCCAATTAGAACGATGTTCCAATAATCTTTTATGAATTGGGGCAGCGAATTTTTAAAATCATCACCAACTGCAGCTAACTTGAAAGCATCAGAAGTTGCACGTTTTAGGGTAAATCTGAAATATATAATGTCGGAACAATTAAGAATTATAAAAGGAATATTTATAGTTAGAAAAATAACTCTTACTATAGTTTGATACCAGTTAGTTTGATAAAGTTTAGTTGGAATTATCAAAAGTATAATCACTAATCCATTAGTAAATGCTATTGCCGAAGCATCAAATCTAATACCGGAAATAAAACTTAAGAGCAAATCTATATTATTGCTTTGAGAAAAATAAGTATAGTTGGATAAAAGGAAAACAATCCTTAACAAAGAATATAAACAAAATAATACCAAAAGTTGTTTCAGCAGCTGTTTGATATTATTTGGCATTTTAAACATTTAAGAGTACAATTGAAAAAAGAAACTCAATTTTATGAGGCTCCTTAATTTAAAAGTGGTACTTTATTATTTTATATAAGTGATAGAACAATTATCAGTTGCAAAGCCAGTAGTCCAAGAGTAATTAATATTTAAAGTAATATTAGGAGATATCCCAGAAACTGTTCCAAAACCAGAAACAATCGTTTTACTTCCACCTAAAGATTGACCAGAAAAAAATGTTAGCTGATTTGTATTGGGATCAAATTTTGCTGAATCAATAATGTTGCTTCCAAATCCACCAAAATTATAGAATAGAATATTATTATTTACAAATGAAGAAGGCCTTACTTCTGAATAAAAGCTCATTGGACCAATGTTGTCGCAATTGCCATTGGCAGTATATTTTCCATAAAAAAAAGCAGCATTATTATTTACAATAACAGTCCTAACAACTGAATCCCTATTGCCATTTGCATCCACTACTGTGTATATTTCATGATAAGTTGCTGCACTATCCTTATTGATTTCAGGTAACCAAGAAAAAGTTATTCTATCATTTAAATTGCCAGTTACATCGTCAATTGCAGTTACACCTGGATCATAATAAATTGCATTTAAAGTTAGTGTATCTGGGTTTGATCCTTTTAGGGTAATAACTGGTGGATTGTTATCCACTTTTGTGCAACTATTAATTACACCTAATATCAATAGGATTGTATATAATTCAACTATTTTTGTTTTTTTCATCATAACAATCAATATATTATTTATCGCTTATAATGTGAAACACAAGTATCAATTCTCACTCCATTATTAAATTGATAAAACAAGTCTATATTTCTTTTTACAACAATATTCCCATTAATGGAAGTATCATTTAGGACTACTATTCCATAAGCTGAAATCAATGTCTTACCACCTCCTAAATTCTGATTTTGAGTAAATAAAATAGTATCATTTAAATGATGAAAAATACCAGAAATACTATCATTAAAACCGGCAAAATTGTAAAAAGTCAAATAATCGTTAACAGTGGATGAAGCTTTTACAGAATCGGCAAAACCAATAACTCCTGAAGTAACACAAGTATCTATCACATTAAAATTACCTGAAAGTGAATCTGCGTTATTTATTACGAATACACTCCTTGTTGCAGAAGAAATTATACCAGCGGAATTGGTTACTGAATATATTATCAAATATGTCCCTTTCATATTAATATTTATCGCATTAACACCTGAGATGGTAACTTGCGCCGAAATGTCACCATCAGTAATATCATGTGCCAAATAGCCTGGTTCAATATAAGTTGTATTTAAACTTAAATATAAGGGATTGTTACCCTTTAATGCAATTATTGGACTCGATGTTTCCGTTGTCTTTTTACAACCATTAATGACAATAATACTGATTACCACTATGCCAATCAGTAAAGAAATAATAACTCTTGCTTTGGTTCTGAATCGATACATCATTTTTCTTTTATGGCTGCTAATTAAATCATTTTTCAGGAATAATGGTTTTATTGCTTAGTAAAGGTTGATGTGCAATGCAAAACTGCAGAAGATGTAGAGTCTGTAAAGATTATTAAAAATGCATTGCTATTGATGATTCCATTGCCATAATAGGTATGTGAACCAACAGTCTGGGATGGAATGGAAATACTAGAATTAACAATATCAGCACTGATATTTGCCACTGTGTCTAATCCAAATTTAGTGAATGATATTCTATTATTTTGTGTGTTAGAGATATAAACAGAATCGGTACAATAAACAGTATTCGAACTTTGGCTTACTGCTTCATTATATTTCCCAATGAAGTTATTGGCTTCATTTACTACAACAATTTCCCTTGATGCTTGGGTGGCTGTATTTCCTGCTGCATCCGAAACGTTATAGTAAATATAGTAAGACCCAACAAGATTTGTATTGACTCCTGATGATGGACTGTAAGTGGCAACTATCTTTGAAGTAATATTTCCATCTGTTTCGTCTGTTGCTGTTGCCCATGCATCTGAATATGTTGAATTCAAAACTACATAAGTAGGATTAATGCCATTCATATATATATAAGGTGCCGTCGTGTCCTTTTTAGAACAACTGATAATTATAGAAATCAATAGTATTGAAAGAATGATATTTATTTTCATTTTGATGATTATTAATACGCTATTTGGGTGCGAAGATAGAAAAAATGATGGATGAGAGGTTTTGTGATATCAAAAATTTTAAGCTAATTTTGCACAACTAATAAAAGCTATTTTCAAACTTACTGAAATAATAATTAAATGAATTGTAAAAACAAACTTCTTTCCATACTTGTTTCTTTACTTCTAATCTCAAAATGCCTCTTCTCCCAGTGTGACTCCTGTTCTATAAGGGTTACTGGCGGAATTAATGCACTATGCGATTCATCCCAATTGGATTGGGCAACTTGGGGAACGGTAAACTCAACAACTGCCAATGGAACCATTTCATCCAATGTCAATATTTCAGTAAATATGTCAACAGGAGGATTGGCAACTACTTCTACCATGTTTAATGGAAGCGTTTTTCCAATTCAGTACAATGTCCCTGTAAATACTACTGCAATCAGTAATTCATTGGCAGGCTTATTTACTTTCTGCTTTAGTGTTCCAGTTAGAGACCCACAAATTGCCTTTGCCAGTATTGGTAATCCCAATACTTCGGTTCCTATCATCACTTCGAGCTGTTACCAGGTTATTTGGGCTGGCATTGGAATGACTTATCCAAATGACACCACCATGATTGGAACAGAAGGTTTTACCATAATCAAATTTCCAGGAACTCATACCTGCCTTTCATTTAATTATCTTGTTGGCGAGTACTACTGTAATCTCGCCTTCGGAATTTTGGATACCAACTGTCAAACCATAGCCCCCGCTCCATTTTGTTCTGGCAGCAACCATGCCGACACCTTATATGCAAATGGTGCTGCCACCTATACTTGGAGTCCTGCTTCGGGATTGAATACCTCTACAGGTCCTGTCGTGATTGCCAACCCAACAGCAACAACAACCTATGTTGTTACTGGAACCAGTTCAACAGGATGTACTTCAACAGATAGCATCACCGTCAACGTTTACCCCTTGCCAAATGTCGTAATTACGGGATCTGATTCTATCTGTTCTGGTGGACATACCACCTTGAATGCTGGAAGTTTCTCTAATTATATTTGGAACAATGGAGCTACTACCCAAACTATCAATGTAACCAATACAGGAACCTATCACGTTACTGTTACCAACGCCAATGGTTGCTCTTCCTCCGACAGTTTGGTCGTTCACCTATATTCCCTTTCACCGCCTACCATAACCGGCAATTCAGCCATCTGCCAAGGTAATTCCACCACCATAAATGCCGGTTCCTATTCTAATTATAACTGGAGCAATGGCTCCACAACACAAACCACTACCATTTCCTCTGCTGGTACCTACACCGTCACAGTCACCGATGCAAACGGATGTTCTGCCACCACATCTCTAACCATAACCATTGCTCCATCTGCCATTACGGCATTCATCAATGACTCCTTGCCGGGATGCGACAGTGCTATGGTCAGCTTCACCAACAACAGCAGCAATGCGACCTCTTATTTCTGGAACTTCGGCGATGGAAACACCAGCACTGCCACCAGTCCTAATCATGTTTATCATACCTCCGGAACCTATTATGTCACCTTGATAGGATACGGACCTGGTGGATGCAACGACACCATCATCCATCAGGTCAACATTACTGTTGTAAACAATGCCGTTTCGAGCGCTTTCGTGGCAGACACCTTTCATGGGTGCGCCCCACTTACGGTCAACTTCACCAACAACAGCACAGGAGGAACTTCCTATCTCTGGAATTTCGGCGATGGCAATTCTGCCAATACCATGAATGCCACGCATACCTATACCCATTCAGGAATTTACACCGTCAAATTGGTGACCTACAACAATACCCCACCTTGCCCCATCAGCAGCGATTCCTCCATACAAGTCAACATCATCCAAGTCGATACCCCATTGGTCATCAAGAGCCTTTTCAGTGGCGAACCGCTCTCTGGCTGTGTGCCCTTGCTCGTAAACTTCACCAACAACAGCACATCTGGAGCCACTTATAGCTGGAATTTTGGCGACGGTTTCTACGATACCCTCAAAAACCCAAAACATTTCTACATCGACTCCGGCACTTACATCATCACCCTCGAAGCATTCATTCCTGGCAGCAGATGCAGCGTTTCGAAAGACAGCATGAAAATATCCGTCCATGCCGATTCCTGCGAACTCGTCATTCCAAACGTCTTTTCACCAAATGGCGACGGAAGAAACGATTTCTTCAACCTCATCGCCTCCGGATACAAGAACTATCACCTCCTCATTTTCGACCGATGGGGACTGAAACTGTTCGAAAGCAACGACAAAACAGTGCTTTGGAACGGCAAAATAACCAACAATGGCAGCGATGCACCCGATGGCACCTACTTTTTCATCTTCAACGCCACCGACCCCTACGATGTACCCCTATCACAAAAAGGCAGCATCACCCTGATAAGGTAAATCCCCATCCAAACACCCACCTTCTCCCCATTCATAATTCAACATTCATAATTTCAATTTGGAGCCTATGGTTCCTTCTCGTCCCATCTGCGTCCCGCTATCCGCTGTAGCCGCTGCCTTCCCATTGCCGACACAAAGCAGCGGGCTGCCACTACTATCGGGGCTATGACCG
>CAIWCG010000047.1 GCA_903911135.1 uncultured Bacteroidota bacterium | reverse complement strand
GCCTTTTCGCCGAAGCCGCGTTACTTATCAAAAGTTCCTTCGAAGCAACCTGCCGTCAAATCTAGCCCCGATAGTAGCGGCAGCCCGCTGCTTGGTGTCGGTAATGGGAAGGCAGCGGCTATAGCGGATAGCGGGACGTACATGATACGAGAAGAGGATATAGGCTCCTTATAGAAATTATAAATGTTGAATTATGAATTATAAATAGGGATGAAAAGAAAAAGCCGCTCCTGGGAGGAAGCGGCTGTATAAATTCGATGCTTTTAGGCTACGCCAGGGTGGTCACCTTGTCGAGAATGTCGTTGAACCGTTTCTCGCTGCGGTGCTTGTGGGCGCCTTTGTGGTAGGCATATCCGGCGATGAGTGGCATGGCAATGGTGGCTTCGGCAAAGACCATTTGCTCGTTCACCACATCTACCTTGCCCCAGCTGCAGGCTTCCTTCAAAGTGGAACCCGACAAGGCACCATCGCGTTCATCGGCTACGGTTATTTGTACGGCATATTTGTGCATGGGGCAGTCGAGACCGAGTATCTCGGTAGCCACTACGATGTCTTGAACGAAGTTCTTTGGCACGCCTCCACCTATCATGAATATTCCGGTTTCGGGATTGGCAATCTTGAGCTTGGTAATCTCCAAGAAGTCCTTGGCCGAATCGATGGATACATGAGAATCGGGGTTGTGATATTGATGGTGAACCAATCCGAAACCGGCACTGCAGTCGCTGAAAGCAGGCACAAAAATGGGGATACCCTTCTTGTAGCAGTTCCACACGATGGAGTTCTTTCTTGATTCGGCATACTGGTTGTTTTCATCCAGATACTTTCCCATCTCGATGATGAATTCGCGCGATGAATACGGACGATGAGCCAAGGAATTGGCAATGATGCCGATGGTGTCGTCGCATTTTCTCAAATCTTCTTCGTCGATGTAAGTATCATAAATACGGTCAATCATCAGTTCACGAAGGCTGTTGTCGTTCACAAACTGGGAACCTTTGTAATGCTTGAATCCCAAGGCTTCGAAGAAATCCTGATCGACGATGTTGGCACCGGTAGATACGATGCAGTCCACCATGTTGTGTTGCACCAAATCCGTTACCACTTGTTTCAGTCCGGCAGAAATCAAGGAACCGGCCAGCGTCAAGAACACGCCACATTCCTTTTCTTCCTGCATCATGTTGAAGATGCTGGCTGCCCGTGCAAGGTTTCTTGCCTGAAAAGCCATTTCATTCATTTCATCTATCATCGGCACCACATTGTGTTTCTTTATGTCGATGTGGATGATAGGGTCTTTTAATAATTCTTGTTTTGTCATTTTAGTAAGCAGTATTTATTGTTGGATATTTGTGATTTAATTGATAAGCCAAGTTTCACCACCAGAGATTAACTTGTCCAGATCGCCTTCGCCTTTCTTGCTGATGGCTTCATTGATTTGAGCAGCCATTGCATCTTCATATCTGTAACGGTCTTCCTGATAGAAAACACCGAATGGACGAGGTAAATGGTTTTCTTTCTTAGGGTCATCAAAGAAACGGGTAAGGATACTCGCTTTCACGGCATCATGGTCATCATGAATCCAAAGATCATTGGCAGAAACTTCATTTACATTAACAATAACCGGTTTAAATCCATCCAGTTTAATTCCCTTGTCACCTGTTTCTCCAAAAATCAAAGGCTTGCCATGTTCCAGCATCAAGGTTTCCAATTTCTTGGTTTCCTTGTCGCTATATATAAAGAAAGCACCATCATTGAAAACGCTGCAGTTCTGGTAAATCTCAACAAATGAAGTTCCCTTATGCGCATTTGCTCTTCTAAGAATTTCTTGCAAATGCTTTGGGTCCCTATCCATTGAACGGGCGATGAAAGTACCATCAGCTCCCAAGCTCAATGCCAATGGATTGAAAGGGTGATCGATAGAACCCATAGGAGTGGATTTGGTAACAGCCCCCTGTGGAGAAGTTGGAGAATATTGGCCTTTCGTCAAGCCATAAATTTCATTGTTGAACAATAAAACATTTACATCAAAATTTCTTCTTAGCAAATGAATGAAGTGATTGCCACCGATAGATAGCGCATCGCCATCACCTGTAACGATCCAAACACTCAATTCAGGACGAGCTGCTTTCAACCCGCTTGCAATTGCAGTTGCTCTTCCATGAATGCTATGCATGCCATAAGTTTCCATATAATAAGGAAATCTTGATGAACATCCTATGCCTGAAACGAAAACAATGTTTTCTTGAGGTATTCCCAATTCAGGAACTATTGTTTGTACTTGTTTTATGATTGAATAATCACCGCAACCAGGACACCATCTTACTTCCTGATCAGTAACCAAATCTTTTGCCGTCATCTTGGTAGCTTGACCGTTTGACGCTATATTTGTTGTTGAATCCATATTAAATATATATTTATTTTTTCTATTAATTATCAGTTATGCCATTTCGGGTGTTTCTACCTTCAACAGTTCGGTAATTCTGTCATAAATTTCAACAGACATAAATGGCAATCCTTTCATCTTGTTAAATGCAATGGCAGGTAGGAGGTATTGATCACGGATAATCTTTACCAATTGTCCATTATTGATTTCAGGAATTAAAACTTTATCAAAATTGCGCATCAATTCGCCAAGGTTCTTTGGAAATGGACGAAGATATCGGATATGCGCATGGGATACATCATAACCTTCCGCAATTGCTTTCGTAACAGCAGACCGGATAGAGCCATAAGTTGAACCCCATCCAATTACCAATAATTTTCCTTTATCCTTTCCTGAATCAATCTTTTGCAATGGGATATGATCAGCAATCTTGTTTACTTTTGCTTCACGCATCTTTATCATGAATTCATGATTCTCCGGGTCATAAGAAATGTTTCCCGTTTCATGCTGTTTCTCTAATCCTCCAATTCTATGTTGCAAGTTCTTGGTTCCTGGAATAGCCCATGGACGTGATAATTTTTCATCCCGTTTGTACGGCAGAAACTTTCCATCACCATTATATTCCTTTGCAAAGCTAACTTTGATATCAGCGAGTTCAGAAGATTTTGGGAACATCCATGGCTCTGCTCCATTTGCAATAAATCCATCTGTCAATAACATTACCGGTGTCATGAATTCAACAGCAATTCGACTTGCTTGGAAAGCAGCATCGAAACAATCTGCTGGCGACAATGCGGCAATAACTGGAAGTGGTGCTTCCCCGTTTCTTCCATAATAGGCTTGCAATAAATCTGACTGCTCCGTCTTTGTTGGTAATCCGGTAGAAGGTCCGCCTCGCTGAACATCAATGATTACCATTGGAAGTTCAAGCATGAAGCCTAATCCCATGGCTTCTGTTTTTAATGCAATGCCCGGACCGGATGAAGTAGTTACTGCAAGATGACCGGCATAAGAAGCACCGATAACTGAACAAATCGCAGCTATTTCATCTTCTGCCTGATAAGTTCTAACTCCAAAATTTTTATGCTTTGACAATTCATGCAAAATATCAGAAGCAGGCGTGATAGGATAAGTTCCGCAGAAAAGTGGCAGTCCTGATTTTTTGGAGGCTGCTATCAATCCAAGGGCAGTCGCTTGGTTGCCCATGATGTTTCTATAAACGCCAGGAGCCATCTTCGCCTTTTCAACGGTGTATCTGGTAGTAAAGATTTCAGCCGTTTCGCCGAAGTTATAACCCGCTTTGAGGAGTTTAAGGTTCGCTTCGAGGATATCCGGTTTCTTTTTAAATTTGTCAGTCAAGAATTTTATGGAATGTTCCAAGTCGCGGTTGAACATCCAATAAATGAAGCCCAACACAAACATGTTTTTAGATCGGTCTATTTCCTTAACGCCCAAACCACTGTCGTTCGACAATGCTGCACGCGTCATTTTGGTTACATCTATGGTAAACAACTGATAATTAGCCAAGCTGCCATCTTCCAAAGGATTTATTCCATCGGCCACATTTGCCAAGCGAAGGTTCTTTGGATCAAAACCATCGGTATTGGCGATGATGATTCCACCTTTTTTCAATTCTCGAAGATTCGCCTTTAATGCTGCGGCATTCATAACCACCAACACATCGCATTGATCGCCTGGAGTATTGATTTCAACGCTTCCAAAATGTATCTGATAGCCAGAAACGCCGGCAATGGTACCTATCGGGGCACGAATTTCGGCGGGATAATCTGGGAATGTGCTTAAATCGTTTCCAAAAATTGCTGCCGTTTCAGTGAACTGTGTTCCTGTTAGCTGCATTCCATCGCCTGAATCGCCGGCAAATCGGATGGTAACGTGGTCTAAAATTTCATTTTTAACTGCCATGATTTATTTTAATGATTAAGGCTGCAAATTTAGATATTTTGTTGGAATTATAAACCTTCCATACCCCTTATGAGGCTTAGAATTTGTATGATTTTAATCATTTTTAGGTTGATTTTCCTTGTTTTACACCTTCATAAAAAGTTTATGAATGCCATTTTTTTATTAATTGTCCGTTTCCATGCCTTTCCTTTTCCTATTGGCCTTGATTGGTCATTAAGCAAATTAATGATAGCCAAGTTTGATCATTTTGAAAATCATAAGTCCCATTTTATGATCATTTCATCAAAAAATAAAGCCCTTTGCGACCAATATAATGGGCTTAGCATCAAAAATAAAGGTTATTGCAGCCACAATAAAGGTCATTGTCGTCGCAATAAAGGTCATTGTCGTCACAATAATACCCTTAGCGTCCGAGATAATGCCCATTACGTTCGACTCAAAGGGTATTATGTCCGACATAATGGGCATTACATCGGACGTAATGACCATTACGTCGGACGCAACAGTCTCTCTAAAACTCATTAAATACATTAAAAACAGCTATTTATCAATCATTTACTTTATAAATTGATAAAAAACAGGCCGAGGGAGCTAAGGGTTAAATTAAAAAAGGCAGGAGAATCGTCTTCTCCTGCCCTTTTTGAAACTCAAGCTTCGATTTTATTGCTTGATGAATTTTTGGGTGGTTACCATTTTGTCGCTGATGACTTTGATGGTATAAATTCCTGCGCTTAGGTTGAGCACCGATATGGTTTGCAGCGTGGTGTTGCTGCCTGCTATCTGCGAAACCGTTTTGCCCATCATGTCAGTAATGATGATGGTTGAGTTTTGAATTGGTGTGGAGTTGGAAATGCATATTTGGTCCTTGGCAGGGTTTGGAAAGATGAAGATGTTTGAGTTTTGGGTGATGTTGCTGATGCCTGCATCGTTTCTGATATCCAACGCTACTTCACCAGGGGCTACGCTTACATTGAAGGAACCTTGTACGTTTCCGTTCATGTCATAAATGAATATTTTTCCGTAGGTGGTATAGTCCGTTTCGCCGGCATAAATGATGGAGTTGATGGGGTCGTGAACCATTCCATAAATGTTTTTATTGATGTGCTGAATATCGTAATTGGTGAGCGTGTTGATGTCGAATCTTCGGATAATCGTGTCGCCGCTTACTTGGTAATAAATGTAATTGGTGGCCAAGGTGGATGCTCCACAACCGCTGGAGGTAGCCAAATCGCTGGTGGTCAAGGTTCCATTGGCGATGTTCATCGTCGAAACGCTTGCATTGGTATAATCGCGATTGTTTACGGTGTATAAACTTCCGCCGTTATAGGCAATGGTGAAAGGGTTTTTCGCTGTTGGGCCCAAATCCACATTACCTATATAACTTGCTGCATTCAGGTTTACCTTTCCGATATATCCCACTTCATTTCCATAATCGAAACCATTGTTAATGGCCAAATAGGCCGTGTCGTTGTTCACCACTATTCCTTCACTTGCATATTGCGGACCTACAGTGGTGTTGAATTCATATAAAAACGCCAAAGAATTCTTGTCGTAAACCTGGAAATAGGAATTATAACTGATGAGATATTGGCCTCTGGTAATGAGCAACTGGTTGTTCCACACCGCAATTTTTCGGATGCCCTGAACTATCTGCGAATCGAGTCGGGCATGGGTATATCGGTCATATTTAATCAGAAAACTGTCGGCAGCAACATAGATATTATTTCCATCCACCACCACACAAGAAGCAAAACGCGCATTATTAATGACATCGAAAGTGGTGTATTGCTGCGTAATCGGATCGTAACTACCTACCGAAACAGGAACGGTTTGAATGCTGTTGGTATAATCATAATGCCCCTCATTCAATACGATGACATTTTTTACATACGGCTGTGCAATGCTATTGCTTATAAAGAACCCAAATGCGATGATGATTAGAACTTGTATTTTTACTTTCATAATGCTGTTGTTTTTTATTTTTAGTGGCGCAAATATAAGAATGATTCAAAACTTCAGAACCTCTTTGATGGCATTTGCCAAAAGCTCTGGCGATGATTCTAGCTTTAGGCCTTTATAGTTTTGAGATTCTTCGAGAGCCATTTTAAGGTTAAATGATTTTTGCTTTTGAGAATAAATAATTCCCTTTTTCATCAGTCTTTGGGCAAGATATTCCTGTTCCGTTTGCCCAGGAGTAGGTATGAAAATGGCATTTTTCTCCAACACCGATAAATCCATGATGGTGGAATATCCCGACCTGCTGATAATTATTTTTGATTGCTCGATGACCTTTTGCATTTCCTCCTTTTTCAGATGAGGATAGTAAGTCATGTTACCTTGAGTAATGGGTTCTGTAATAATTGGATTACCTGAAATGACCACACATTTCTTTCCAGAATCCTTCAATTGAGGCAGGATAAGGTTTTTAAATTCCATTCGTTGTTGTTCCGGCCCCGAAATGATTGCACAGATGTCATATACAAAATCTTCCTTGGCAGTTGTTTTATTGAATCTCGAAAGAATGCCAACAAACCTGGATTTGTTTTTAATTTGGTATTTATGGGATAAGTCTCCCGTCAAATTATTATTGTCATCCTCGTTATCCGGAATCCAAAGATAGTTATATTTGTCAATGAAATACTTGCTAAGCTTGAATAATAACGGCGTTAGAAAATTTAACCAAAAAGGGGTCTTCACGGTTACCTGATGAGTAATAAAAACGGTTCTTGTTGATTTGTTCCATAAGCCATATCTATTGTCTGAAATAACTACATCAAATTTATATAGATCAATCAAATCTTGTAAATATTTGTTTTCCTTTTTTATACCAACTAGCATCTTTGGGAAAAGAAATAACAGATATGGAATCATCAAAGCGGGATTCGGATAGTTGATTTGAATTCCTGGAAAAGTGAGGAATTTCAATTGAGGGTATTCTCGAATTAGCAAATCAAACGGCGCCTTATCAACGGCAATGTAAACATCAGCATCCTGCTTTATCAATTCATTGATTATCGGGATGCATCTTGTGGCATGTCCAAGTCCCCAATCAAGGGGGCAAATGAGAACCTTCGTTCGTTTATTCATTTGCTTCAAGATGCTAGTTCGTTTAGGTGGTTACTGTATTAGATTTTAGGAGATTAGCAAAATCATCAATCTCATGAGCATCCTCCAAAGAATATTTACCAATTTTCGTTCTGACAAGTGCCACCAGGTGAGCCCCGTTGTTTAGTTCCTTGCCAAAGTCATGAGCCAAAGAACGCACATAGGTTCCCTTGCTGCAAACTACCCTAAAATGAACCAAAGGCAACTCTATTCCTGTAATTTCGAATTCATATATTTTAATCCTTTTTGCCTCGAGATTCGCTACCTTTCCTATCCTTGCAAGTTCATACGCTCTTTTCCCATCAACCTTTTTTGCGGAATGCTGCGGTGGGAACTGGTCTATCTCACCAATGAATTTCTTCACAGTATTCAAAATATCCTCTTCTGTTATGGAGGAAATGTCAAATGTTAGATCTATTTCCCTTTCCAAATCATAGGATGATGTGGTTGCCCCAAGTTTAAAAGTTCCTGTATATTCTTTTTCCATTGCCTGTATCTGGTCAATGGATTTGGTTAATTTACCAGTACAGATTATCAATAATCCAGATGCCAATGGATCTAAGGTACCTGCATGACCAACCTTTTTTGCTTTCGTGATATATTTCACTTTTCTGACCAAATCAAAAGAGGTCCAGGTCAAAGGTTTATTGAAAAGAAGCAGTTCCCCTTTTTCAAAATCAAAGTTTGTTTTTTTTTGCATCAGTTTATCAAACAAGGAGATCTATAAATGTCGTATCTCCGTGAATCCGAATAATTCATTAAGCGTCCAATTGCCAATTAAGCAACAGCGCTAGAACCAAAAAAACTACGCCGAGGATGATTCGATACAATCCGAAATATTTGAATCCATGGTTTGTCAAATAGGATATGAATGCCTTGACGGCAAGGATTGCAAAAATAAAGGCCACTACCCCACCAACTGCCAACATAGACCATTTTTCTGAAGATAATTCCTTATGATGTTTAAACAAATCATACCCTGTTGCTGCAGTCATTGTTGGAATGGCAAGCAAAAAAGAAAATTCAGCCGCTTGTTTTCGGTCAAAGCCTTTGTATATGCCTCCAAATATTGTAGCAGCAGCCCTTGAAACTCCGGGAATCATTGATATGCATTGGATGAGTCCAATGATAAATGCACTTTTATAAGATATGTCCTCAATGGTGGCATACTCCGATTTTTTCTTGGCAGTCCAATTATCTAAAATTATCAATACTATTCCACCTACAATCAAAGAAATGCAAACTACAAAAGGGTTCATTAAATATTCCTTTATGTACTTATAGGCAACAAAACCAATAAGCCCAGTTGGAAGAAATGCCACAGCAAGTTTCGTGTATATTTCAATCCCTACTAAGAACCTTTTATAATATAAGGTGAATACTGCAAGTATGGCAGCAAACTGTATGACGATTTCGAAGGTTTTGGTATAATCCTGATCATGGGTCAACAGGAGCTTCGAAGCAAGAATCATATGACCGGTTGAGGAAATCGGAAGAAATTCCGTTATTCCTTCTATGATGCCAAGAATAATGGCTTGAATTAAATTCATATCTTAAATTATGGGTGATTAAAAGCTAGGGCACAGAAAACTATTCCTCAGTGCTCTTTGATTTCTTCAAGATTGCCACCAATTCAATGGCATAACCGATAAGCACTACCGTTGGAGCAATTACAATTCTTCGGGTGCTGAACAAATCTGGATTATAAACATTTGGATCCGTAGAACTTCCGCCAGACATCAAGGCAAATCCTATTGCAATGACGATTACACCGATAACCATCAATATATAGTTTTCCTTTTCGAAAGCAAAGAACTCCTTTGGAGCGGATGGATAGGTCTTTGTAATCGGTTTAACGCTAGGGGCAACCTTTGGAGCTGCAGTAGTTGTTTTAATTTGAGTAGCCATGCTATTTTATAATTAGGGTGCAAATGTAATAATTAATATAATTCATCCGAATGAAGTCGTAAATATTTTTGAACTGACATGTACGTGCTTAGCCACGATATGATTATTCCCAACACGAATATCATGACGAAAAGCGCCCCAAAAAGGACTGCATTTTCCAACTCTATCTCTATCAGATCAGGGATTTCGCGCTGCATCAAAAAGATGACCCCCGTAAGCAATCCGCTAGCTATCATGGCTGCCACCATTCCGTTTATGATGCCAGTCTCTAAAAATGGACGACGGATAAATCTGCCTGTAGCCCCCACCAATTGCATGGTCTTTATCAAGAACCTTTTTGAATGCAAGGCCAAGCGGATAGTATTGTTTATCAAGGCGATGGAAATGATGAACAGCAAGGCGCAAAAAACAATCAGTACCAAGGATATCGTCTCCAAATTATCATTCAAGGAACCCACCAAGGTCTTGTCATACGATATTTCCTTGACCATATCATTCTTCAAGATATCCTTTTTTATCCTTGAAATATTTTCTTGAGAGGTATATTGTGCCTTCAGATGGATGTTTATCGAAGATGGCAATGGGTTATAATCCAATATCCCCAAAAAATCATCATTCTCCGTTTTGGCAAAGTTCTCGGCAGCCTGCTGTTTGGTAATGAACTCCGTCGATTTTACCGATGGCATGGCATCAAGCGATTTCTTGAACTGCAGAATATCCGCCTCCTTCTGATTATCCTTGAGCATCACCATCAGTTCTATTTTTTCTTTGGCGTAATCAGAAAGTATCTTGCCATGAAGCCCAATGAAGCCCAATAATCCAAGCATGAATAGCACTAACGAAATGCTTACCACGGTAGAAACATAAGAACCCCGTAATCTTCTTTTCTCAAACTGTTGCTCTTTCGATGCCATGATTGCTATTTATAAGTTTCGATTAATTGATTCCTCTCAATGCATTGATACGAGATCTTATATCCTTCACGCGTTCATCCAATCGCCTTACTCGCCTTAGAATTACCGTAGTTTTTTCGTCCCATTCCTTGATGTTGATAAGATATTTGTTCGACATCCTTCCCATCGCATCCACATCGGCACCGGCAGCCATCATTTTATTCACCGATTTGGAAAAGGAATTATAAAAAACCGTCACCTCCTTGTTAAAAATTTCATATTCATCCCTCACGGCATTAGAATCATTTATTATGCCGGTAGCTTCCAGAATATATTTTCCAAACTTTTCCACCGCCTGTTCACCCTCCTTTTGAGATTCGGCACGACGATTCACGTCAATCTTCAAGGCAGGGAACGGAAGCGGCAACTTATTCTTCGCCTGCTCATCGGCCTGCATCCAAGCCAAAGATGAATTGAAGAACAACCCGAATTCATCGAAAGTGGTTTTAAAAAATGAAAGCATATCGTCCACATGAGTCTGCTTGATGCTCATTTCATCCAAAAGATATTGGCACTTGCCGATGTTTTCGATTAAATCTGCTTTATTCATAGCGGCAAAAGTAATGAATTTTTAAGGAATTTCCATTCCTATGTATATATATACAGACTGAGGCAGCAACTACAAGCCCTCCCAATTTTCATCAGAAGCCTTGAAATTTCTTGACCCATCTCCCAATTGAAAAC
This sequence comes from uncultured Bacteroidota bacterium, assembly GCA_903911135.1. Taxonomy (GTDB): domain Bacteria; phylum Bacteroidota; class Bacteroidia; order AKYH767-A; family JABDAW01; genus JABDAW01. The sequence continues at coordinate 24,261 of CAIWCG010000047.1, read as the reverse complement.
ATAAAGTTGGAACGTTTCTATTTATTTTAATAATAAATATTCCCCTCCAGGTTTTCTCATTCTTTGAACCCCTCTAAATTAAATCCGCTTCTTTCTATTTCAAAACAAATCAGGTACATGTTGAATTAAAGATTCAAAATAATAATAATCCTTTTATTGCACTACACGAAAAGGTCGGTATTATAAATTGATGAAAGAAAAACGATTATTTCTTTTTTCGCCTGTTGCCATTCACTTTTGGAAGTCCGATAGTCCTCAAAACCTCATTAGCCTTGGCAAGTTTTTCAGGAAACAAAACTTCTCCCTTGTATTTTTCCAATGATTTATCAATGATAACTATTGGAGTTTTCCGTCTGTTTAATTCCTTTATTGTCATGGTGCAAAATTACTTATTTTTTCTTACAACTGCAAAACCATCATACTCCTCATTCAATTCAAACTCCTCCCATCCATCTTTCTTTTGTCCATAAATATGGAAATCCATTTTCACCTCATCATAATATTTTGTGATACCCATTCTGTATAATCGAGTTCTTGAGAGCGTGCTGCCTGTGGCATATACCATGGCTTCAGGATACTTATCCGTGAACGCATACACCGAAGAAACCACTGTTGCCAATACTTTGTCAGCATCATTATTGTTAGAAATCACTTTATCATTTATTTTTCCTGTTCTTTTATCTTTATCCCCAAATGCTAGGTTATAAAAACCATTCAAATTGGTTTCGGTAAAGACAATTAGTTTTGGAATAGTTCCTTTGGGTCCCTCACTTTCAAACTCAAATACAGTTAATCCCTTTTCAGCTCTCAACTGATATTTTGGTTGCTTCATAGCGGCAAAAGTAATGAATTTTTAAGGAATTTCCATTCCTATATATATATAGACTGGGGCAGCAACAAAAAAGCCTTCCCAATTTTCATAGGAGTGCTTGTTGTTTCTTTGTCCCTTTCTTAAATAAGAGTATAACTTGAAGCTATTCCTTTCAGGTTTTCCCAATCCTGAAAGGTCTTTTTTATCAAAACCCCGTAGAAATGTCATATTGAATTAGTTTGCCGTAATACAATTACTAAAATGAATATTAAACCAATTTGGAATTTCCAGTTCATCACACAAATCATTTAATTCAAGTTCATCATCCGAAAGATTCGTCATCGCATCATCCAAGTAAACCAACTCCTCAATATCTAATGCATAACTGCTATTCTCACGCTCCCTGATAAACATTTGCAAATCGAAATTCTCCTTCTTGGTGTCTATAATCCAATAGGTCATGGCACCATTTGAATATCCTCCTGTAATCTGCGATCTGCAATCACAATAACTCATGTTACCATTAATTCGATATTTGATTTTCCAATCCAATAGCTCCAATGAACCTTCCTCTTGATCCTTCACCATATAGGTAGCATCCATCCTATTGAAAATAGTTGAAGCAACTTTCATAGCCAATTCCAAATCACTAAACGCCTCTAAAATAAAGCCGTTTCTATCTACTTCAAAACAAATTAGGTACATGATAAATCAGTATAAAGACTTTATTCTCCAAGCATCCTTTCAATTTCTTCTTGAAGTTTGGGCAAATGATTAATCACGATACTCCACATCACTTCATCAGATACTTTATCATACCCATGAGCAATCCTGTTTCTGGTGCCTATTATTTGTTCCGAATTAGGTATCTTGAAATCAGCATCCTTATTCCTGATTCTATAAACTGCCTCACCGATGATTTCGATATTTCTTTCCACTGCCCGTTTCGTTTTCGTGTCCGCTTTATACTCATCAAAACGTTTCGGAATATCTGCGTAATAACTCTCAATCTCATTTATGGATTGAAGAATATCATAAAGCCAGGTTTTTATTTCAATGTCCATAAATCAACTGCTTTGTGGAGTCAATGGATTGGCGCAGATAAGGATTTCGGATGGCTTGCTCCTCCAGCAAATCAACATCACGATGAAAGACCTTCTCCAACGAAAACTTAAAGCCAAAATAATTGTCAGCATAATCATATAAATCAACTTCCCTGAAATCAACCACCAAATCAATATCACTATTGCTGCCAAACCTATCAGTAACAACCGAACCGAAAACAAACAACTTGCTAACCTTGTATTGCTCACACAATTCCTTAATCCGCTCTATGTTGTTTTCCACGATGTTCATGCAGCAAAAATACGAAAACTTATAATAATGATTATGCTATTAATACTTAACAGCCATTCCCAATTCCTGAACCCCTCTAAAATATAAGTATAAATGGTATAAGCAGGGATAAGTTTCAAAACCATACAGGAAGCCGCCTAAAAAAGGGGGTGGCTAACCCTTTAGGTTTTCAGCCGCAAACCTAAAGGGTTGTTTGCCGTTACCTGTCAGGTGGTTTACTCAATGTTGATGGTCTTGAACCACTCTTTTATTTCAGGTTCTTCTCCTTCACATTCGTAAATCGTAAGTTCTGTTTCTAAAATCTTCCTTTGCAAGGTAGCTGCAATACCACTGAAATATTGCTCCATTCCATTCTCATCTTTGACTGCAAATTTGTTGGTTATATATCTTCCAAAACTTGTGGAATGAATCCTGACGGCTGCCCTCCCGCACGTGCGGGATTTCATTCCTGTGAAAATATTAATAACGGGCAACCATACAGCAGCAGGGGGCAGTTGTCAGGATGCTTGGTCATAATAAATAGTATATCAATAATACTAATCATCGTCGTGTTGCTGCTCCAAAAAAGTCGCAGTCACACGACGATGAAAAACCCAGCCTTCCCGACCCAAATCCCGAATCTGCTCTCCCCCTCAACGAATCTGCTCATCAGGTCAGTAAATCTGTCTATCAGGTGAGTAAATCTGTCCATCGGGTGAGTAAATCTGTCCATCAGGTGAGTAAATCTGCTTATCAGGTGAGTAAATCTGCTTATCAGGTGAGTAAATCTGTCCATCAGGTGAGTAAATCTGCTCATCAGGTGAGTAAATCTGTCCATCAGGTGAGTAAATCTGCTCATCAGGTGAGTAAATACTTCGATTTTATACCAGCCTGATTATCAACAACTTACAAAACACGATTTTGGGAAAACGCATATTTAGACCCTTTTTAGCCCAAAATCAGCTAAAAAAAGCAAATCAAAAAGCCCGAACATTCTCTTTTGTTCGGGCTTTTTATTTCCTGACAGATTTTTCTTCTGTCAGGTATATTAGCATTTGATATTTTAAAAAAGTAGCAATCAGCTTAACTACTCTGTAAATAGTATTTCAAAGATACTATCGCTTTCAGTAACTGTAATTTGCTGCACTTCACCGCCACTTGAAATTAAAAGTTTCTTTCCTACACAATCTTCCAAATCAATTTCTAAAGGTGTTTTTCCAATCACCTTAAATGAAGTTGAATTTAAAACAAATGACTCTGATTTATTTGAAGTAATAATAATTTTTTTTGTTAGTGAAAATTCTGGAGAAGTATTGTTTGAAGTGGATTTCGGAAGTGAATCCTCAGCCTTAGTATTAAAACTATTACTATTTTGAGTAAATAAAGTCGGCTTGTCAATCTGACTAGCATCGTGATTGCAAAACCATTTTAGTTTTTCAGAATAGAAATTTAATGATGTAGAATTAATTTGCTGCAATCGGTTAAATAATTTTGATTCACTAGTATTTCTAAAGTCGTTAATTGTAAAAAGAAAGTTGTCAAGAGTATTGAATCCACCTTGCATAATTTCTTTCCAAAGTGAAGTATCAAACTTCAATGCTTCCAATGCTGTAAGCATAACCCAAAAAGAAAAGCGGTCAACATCAGAAGAAAAATAATAAGGGCTTCTGTTTGGATGTTGAAATTCGCTTCTTCCTTTCTCAATACTTTTCTTTGAAGTTATAGTTGGAACAAACATTCCGTCATAGTCTATGAGTTTTATTTTGAAAATGTTTGATGTTCCTTGTATAATAATATTACCGCATTGTAAATCACCATGACCAACTTTGTTTTGCTCTAAACTTTCGCTGACTTCAACCAATTGTTTTTGAATTAAAGAAAGAGTGTTTGCGTTTGTGAGATTAGCGGAAACAAATTGATTGATTAAAACTCCTTCAACCCACTCCATTTTAAGAACTGGAAAAATATTTCCGTTTACTCTGATTTCATTTTCTAAAAATTGACAGTCTGCTATCCAAGTTGCGTTTATTGTTTTCAGATAATCACATATTGTTTTGTAGCGGTTTATCGTTTCTTGTTCTGCCGTGAGGAAACAACGAATAGCAAAATATTTTCCGTTTTGGTTTGCCTTAAACACAACTGCATAAGCACCCGCACCGAATAAAAATATTTTTATCGGGTGTGATGTTGCAGCTACAAAAGAAAGATTGCTTAATGTTTGAAAAGCATCTTCGCCTCTATTCTGTATGGTTTGATTATATTCTCCTATTGTCGGAAACATTATTTATTTGGTTTCTCTGTATTGGTTTGTGCTTTCTTTTCTGCTTTCAGTTGTTCTTTAGCTTCTTCCTTTTTTGTTTCTGTAAAATCACTAACCTTTTTTTCTAAAGCTTCAATCTTTGTTGTAAGGGATTTGATACCTTGATTATAGTTTTCAATGATTGTCGATTCTGTTTTTTGTTTTGGATTTTCTTTTTCCACTTTTTCACTATTTGGTCGGAAATAGAAAAAACAAAATAGATTCAGAAAACCAATGCTAATGGCAATCATCAAAAGCATTTCATGTAACTTCATTTTCTTTTTCACTTGATGAAAATCGTTTGCGACCCCGTTAAACTGATGTTTAATTTCTTGTGAATCCATATCTGTAAAATTATTTTGGTTTGTTTGTTTGGCGAGAGAAGTAGGAACAAATTCTTGTTCCACTTCTACTGGAAATGAAAAATCTTTTGGAGGTAAAATATGTTGGATTTTATTTTTGCTTTCTACCTTAATGATGATTGCTGAAATGTCATCTTCTTCCATTTCTTTTTTCTCCCAGTAAGTCAAGCAAAATTTATGTAAAGATTCGAAGTCATTGATTGCAGTCAGTTCAGAAATAACATTAGGTTGTTTCAAAAGCAATCTGCTTAAAGCATCTGTCGCTAATATTAAAGTGTCATTGCTTTGATATGAAAATGTCTTTGTTTTAAAATATGTTTCATCAATTTTGTTTTGAAGAAGCTGTTCGGTGTTGATGAAAAAATTATTTGAATCTAAGTTATTAATGTCAGAGTAGGGGAAATGCTCAACTTTGTCCTTGCTTATGATAAACAAATTAGAGTCGCCACAACTGATAACATTAAACTGACTATCATGTAAAAATTGCAAACCAATAAAGGTAGTTGTACCACCTTTTTGTTGTTTTGTTTTTTCTAAAGATGCTTTTGCTGGGTTGGTGCTGAACTTAAAGTTTGAATTTTTGAATTGCTCAACACAACTCGTAAAATCAGCAATCAACTTTTGATTTTCAAAAGTTGGATTAGCTACAAAATATTTTGTGATTATTTCAGCCCAAGTTTCAGAATAGAAACTTTGAGTTGTACCATCAGAAAGTGCAAAACATTTTTTCGTTTCGTTGAAAGCGAATTTGTCTTGAATGTTCTTAAATTGATACGATGCTCTTTTATGGAGTTGTAAAATAGTAATATTCACTATTGCGGTGTTCCAATATTTAAAAAATTGATTAGGTCTGTTGCGTTACCATTAAAAACATATCCTCTTGCATTGTCCTGGATGCTATATCCTTTCTGTTGTGCAAGACGAATCATGTTTTCATTTAATGGAGTTGACATCTCAAATAAAAGTCTTCCAAACATGTCATTGCTTTTTAAAATTTCATTTGGAAAAAGCAATTTGTCGCCTGCCCTTGTAGAAATATGAATATTCAAAATATTAACTGCTCCATAATTAGTTCCTAAATGTTTAATCTGTTCAACTTGACTTTTCAAATTATTATAATTGTTACCTGCATCAGTTGCTTCCCCGTCTGTAATATTTACGATAATTGGTGGATGACAATCTTTATGGTTTCCCCAATTAATCCAATCGTTGCATAAACGCTTTGCATTTTCAAATGCTTTTGTCATTGGAGTATCCCTTCCAGAATAAGGTCTTATCCATTTTGGTTTGTCGTTTTCCTGCACTAATGGAAATTCAAAAATATTTTTGATTGAAACTACCCACTTGTTTGAAAGCTGTCCTTCCCAACCCGATTGAACAAGGTTTTCGGATTTGCCGTAACCAATGATAGCAATTTCAAAACGATTTTTTAGTTCGCCTGCGTTTCCAATACATCGAAGTCCTACTTCATAAATAATGTCATTAATTGCATTTGCTAACTCAACAGCTTTAGTATGCGCAGCATTACCAAACTGGTCATTCATTGAACCGCTTTGGTCAAGTAAATAAATTATCAAGCACGGATTCGTGCTGCTGATTGTTAAACTTTGAATGTTGTGTAATGTTGGCATAGTTGAAAATTTTAGTTGTATAAGTCACCGTCTTTGTAACCGCCTTTGTCTTGTGGATTTTCAGTTGAACCATAATTAGTGTTTGGGTTGTTGTGTCCACCTTGATAACCACCTTGATAACCGCCTTGTTGATTGGTTGGTTGATTTGTCTGTGTAAAATTTTGTTGATTTTGGTTTCCAATTCCTTTTGGATTTTCTCCATATTCGTTTGCACCGTGAACTCCATCTTGAAATATTAGCCATAAAGCATAGAAAGGAATTATTTGCCACCATCCACTATTGCCAACATCATGGCATCTCTTTGCTCCCTGTGCCCATAGAAACCATAACAAGGGAATTGAAAACAGCCAACCTAATCCAGTAGCCCCGCTATTATCATACGAATTACTTGTCAATGATATTGCTATTAGGTACACGATTACTCTTGCAACAATGAAGATAATAAAAGAAACTCCGTATTCAGTTCTTCTGATACGACCGTCAAATGAGAAAGGATTTTTGAACATATTTTTTTAGTTTTTAATTATTATGAAATTTTTTGTCGCGCCAAAATTACTAAAAAGATTTTGATAATACCAGAGCCGCTGGATATGCAACGTATCGCTTCGACGGATTTGCAATCCCTTGCCTTCTCACTTAGGATTTCCAACCTGTACTCGGCTTGTCGGTATCCTTCTCCATTCAATCTATCAAGTGTTTTTATCATCATCAAAGACAGTATTTTTTTTCAGGCAGCAAAAGTAGTAAAGAATTTTTAGAGCGATTCAAGCCTATCGAATCATCCGTACTTATAATTACCCGCTGGTCTGGATGTTCCAATCACGCTGGTCGAGATTTTTCTGGCATTATCCAAGGCTATCTCGGAATCAATCTTGAGAATCCTGTCGGTGGCTTCTCCAATTATTTCCAATTCTCTTTCCACTGCCCTTCTCAATTGCTTGTTCTCTAAATAATGATTGAAATCCCTTTTGTCCCCTAAATATTCATAAATGGAATTTATCGAAACCTGAATGTCGTAAAGACATTTTTTAATTTCGAGGTCCATATATCAATGTTTTGGTCTTGTTCACGCTTTCTATAAAATAGGGGTTCGACAAGGAACGCTCGGTAACCAAATCTATGGGACGTTTTAATAGCTCCTCAAAAAGGTGGTGCAGCAAGAAATAATTTTCGGTATATTCCTCGATGGAGATATTTTCAAATGAAATCAATAAGTCTATATCGCTTTGGGCATTGAAATTATCGGTACAAACAGAACCAAAAGCATATAACTCCTTTACCTTGTGATTGCTGCACAACAAATTTATATCGTGTAAACGGTCTTGAATTATTTGATTCATTTTATTGTTATTTGACTGCAAAAATAGTAAATTTAATTATCAATTGCCCGCTGGTCGGGATGTTCCAAATACGCTGGTCGAGATTTTTTAATCTCGTCCCAAGAGTAAAGGATTTATAATCCTTATCCACAACATTCATTTCAATGCTCATCTTCTTTTTTCACGCCACAAAACTAATAAAATAATTCCCTAATTCAAATGGATGTCATCATACTATACATTTTCCTTGTTCCTTGTACACTTTCCCTCTGCGCCCTGTGTCATTATCGTCTGGTAATGGGTAATAACCTATTGGTATTGGGTAACTTCCACCTTGCCTTGCGTATTTTTCGTTCGGCTTTGCGTGTTTTTCTCCTGGAATCCGGCAGAAACCAATAGTTATTTGGTGAAGAACGATTGGCAATCACACACGATGCTTACGCCATCACTCCTTATCTATTGGCATTGCGTCCATAACTAACGGAATTGCGTCATTACCTACTGGTTTTGTGTAAAGAAGTCCTGGTAATGCGTCATTACCAGTAGGAAACTGCACATTACATTTGCCCTCAATTAAACTTTTAAACGGCTCCATAAGTGGCAGTATATCAATCAGTTACACTTCCTGATTTGAAGGAAAATAGGTGTCACTCAAAATGAACTTTACATAAAACCACCCCAAATACCCCGTTCCCTCCTCCCGATGCACCTAAATATTTTTGCGTTAAGAAATAAAACAGCTTTGTACAGGCCAAGAAAGCAGTACTTCCGCCCATCGTTTAGCAAGTGCCTTTGCGAAACCGTCTGCGCCCTTTGCGTGAAATACCTCCAGATACACCTAATTATTTAGCAAAAAGATTTCTTGGGATTCTTTTGTTTAAAGAAAAGATTATAAAAAACAACCTTTCCCAAAATAATTTATAATTCATAATTCTTTCCCACCCTACCAATATATAGCCCCTCTGTGGCTTCCATACTTCATAACTCATATTACGTTATTATGCTGTAAATCAGCTGCTTAATCAATAATCACGAATATATCGACCGCAAACCTAGATACCGCAAGCGTTTTTCTTGATGCCGCAAGCGATTTCCTTGATGCACCAAGCGTTTTTATTAATCCACCGAGCGCATATTTTACTCCACCGAGCGTTTTTCTTGATGCCGCAAGCGATTTCCCTGATGCACCAAGCGTTTTTATTAATCCACCGAGCGCATATTTTACTCCACCGAGCGTTTTTCTTGATGCCGCAAGCGTTTTTCATGATACACCAAGCGTTTTTTTACTCCACCGAGCGCATATTTTACTCCACCGAGCGTTTTTCCTGAGCCACCGAGCGCAATCCTTAACACCGCAAGGGCAATATTCAACACCAAATCGTCAATATCTTATGCCGCTCATGCAATCCTGATTACTTAATTACCATCCCATGCTTCCCATTATCCAATCACTTATCATTTGTGTTCATTCTTTCACATCTTCACCGCTTTCCAAAACACCCGTAACAGTTCCTCGGGCATCGTGAGCGCATTTCCGACTTCCCTGAACGCTTCCCCGAACTCCCTGAACGGATTCCCGACTACCCTGAACGATTAATAGACATCCCTGAAGGATAAATTGACTACCCTGAACGATACATAGACCACCCTGAAGTATACATAGACCACCCTGAAGTATACATAGACCACCCTGAACGATACATAGACCTCCCTGAACGATTAATAGACTTCCCTGAACGATACATAGACCTCCCTGAACGATACATAGACCACCCTGAACGATACATAGACCTCCCTGAAGGATAAATTGACTACCCTGAACGATACATAGACTTCCCTGAATGATTAATAGACTTCCCTGAACGATTAATAGACCACCTTGAAGGATACATAGACCTCCCTGATTGATTAATAGACTTCCCTGACAGGTATTCTTTTGTTATTAACAATGCTTTTTTCATAAGATTATGATGCATCAAGAATTGGCGATGGCATTTATCCATAATTTTGCCATTGGACGGCAATCATTCAGCATGAAAAAACTTCTTTTTATATTTTTGATACTTTCGATAACGGTCGATGGGCTGGCTCAAGCGCAAAAAAAACTCATGAGCAAGCAAGAATACATTGCTCGCTATCGCGATGATGCCATCCGCGACATGATTCGGACTAAAGTGCCTGCCAGCATTACCCTCGGCCAAGGCATGCTCGAATCGGAATGGGGCAACAGCAAACTCGCCAAGAATGCCAACAATCATTTTGGAATAAAATGCCACAATGGCTGGAAGGGCGCCACTTACATGATGGACGACGATGCCAAGAATGAGTGCTTCAGGAAGTATAAAACCGTTTTGGATTCTTATAACGACCACTCCGACTTCCTAAAATCGCGTTCCCACTATGCCGCCCTATTTGAGCTCCAACTCACCGACTATAAAGGCTGGGCAGAAGGCTTGAAAAAGGCCGGATATGCAACCAGCCCCACCTATGCCAAGGATTTGATCAAGATAATAGAAGACAACAAGCTCTATGAATTGGACAAAATGGGCGCCCCACCAGCAAAGGAGGAAAAAGTAATAGCCAAGGAGAAGCCCATCGAAAAAACAACGCCTCCGGTAAAGGAAAATTTACAGACCATAGCCGTAACCCGACAGATAAAATTGAACAACGACGTGAAATATGTGGTTGCGGCAAAAGGTGAAACCTACTATCGGCTGGCGAAACTATACAACATGAATGTAGGGCAACTTTTCAAATATAATGAGGTGGAAAAAGATGCCGTGCTAAGCCCCGGGCAAGTGGTTTACCTACAGCCCAAGCGCCGAAACGGACCGGTGGATTGCCATACCGTAAAGGCAGGTGACACGATGTATTCCATTTCCCAACAATATGCCATAAGGCTCAAGATCCTTTATAAAAAGAACCGCATGAAACCGGGCACCGAGCCAAAACCGGGTGACATTCTTTGGCTCAAGGCAACGAAGAAGAAAATACAATAGGTGGCAGCCATCATTTAATGATAAGATAACCTTGCATTCCTATTTTTGCGGCATAAATAAAAATATTTTTCAATGAAAATCTCTCATAAATATCTTGTTATTTTGGCACTGATGCTGCTAAAGAATTTCCAAGTTGCCGATGCCCAATCTGCCGCCGACCGACAAGGATTCAATGGTGCCCCAAAACTCGTTGTTGGCGTAGTAGTTGACCAGATGCGAGCAGATTATATCTCCCGCTTCTGGAATAAATTCAGCGACAAAGGCTTCAAGCGACTGGTAAGCCAAGGGTTTCTTTGTGAGAACAACAATATCAACTATTCAGCCTCCGAAACAGGACCGGGCCATGCCGCCATCTATACCGGCACCACTCCTTCCATCAATGGAATCATCAGCAACGATTGGTATTCGCGGAATCTTGATAAAATGGTTTATTGCGTTGGCGATTCTACACCGAAAAATCTGCTTTCCAATACCATTACCGACCAGTTGCGTCTGGCCACCAACTTTACTTCTAAGGTCATTTCCATTTCGCTCAAGGATAGGGCAGCCATACTTCCCGGGGGCTTCACCTCCAATGGTTCTTATTGGTATGATGCTGCCACAGGGAAGTTCATTACCAGCTCCTATTACATGAAGGAGATTCCCACCTGGCTAAATGCTTTTAATGAAAGGAAATTGCCCGCTCAATATCTGAAACAAACGTGGAATACATCCCTCCCGATAGAGCAATATACCGAAAGCACTGCCGATGATACACCTTATGAAGAGGTACTTTTTGAGGGTGAGGCGCAGCCTATATTTCCGCATGTTCTCGCTAACTATAAAGGCAAGGGATACAAGGTAATCAACTCCACTCCGTTTGGAAATACCTTGATAAAGGAACTTGCTTGCGAGGCGATTAAATCTGAAAATCTTGGAAAGGGAAAAACTCCTGATTTTCTCGCAGTTAGTTTTTCTTCCACTGATTACGTAGGTCATGATTTCGGCATCAACTCCATCGAATTGGAAGATACTTACCTCAAATTGGATAAGGACCTTGGTGATTTTCTTGATTATCTTGATGCGACCATTGGCAAGGAAAACACTTTGCTGTTTCTTACCGCAGATCATGGGGCAGAGAACAATGTAAAATATAATCTAGACCATAATATTCCTGCTGGGCTATTCGATGCCAAGCTGATTACTGATTTACTCAAGACATTTTTGAATGCCAAATTTGGTGTGGAGGGTTTGCTATTGAATTTCTCCAATCAGAATGTTTATTTAAACCTTAAACTCATCGAAGAAAAAAAGTTATCGTTATATGACATTGAAACTGCCGTTGCAAACTTTCTGCTGAAATGCGATGGAGTAGCCTATACAAACATTGCATTCGAAGTAACGGTCTTCGATAATAATTATGCCTACCAAAAATTCATCAAAAACGATTATAATGCTGCTCGTTCAGGAGATGTGATGTTTACCCTTTTGCCGGGTTGGATGGAATGGAAGTCCACTGGCACCACTCATGGTTCTCCTTATAACTATGATACCCACATCCCATTGATTTTCTACGGATGGAAAGTTAAAGCAGGTGATTATCTGCCCAATGTAAACATCACTGATATTGCTCCAACAATTGCTAATCTGCTGAATATTCAAGCACCAAGCGGTTGCTTGGGTAATGCCATACCCATTCCATTGAAATAACCATTCCTACTCATCTCAATGGCTAAAGGAAAAATAATTACTCGTAGTATTTTTATCATTGGCTTGATAAGCCTTTTCAATGACATCTCGAGTGAAATGCTTTATCCTATCATGCCGGTTTATCTTAAATCCATTGGCTTTGGTGCGTTGGCCATAGGCATTCTTGAAGGTTTTGCCGAAGCAACTGCCGGACTAAGCAAAGGGTATTTCGGAAAATTGTCGGATGTAAAAGGTGTTCGGATTCCTTTCATTCGCTTTGGATATATCATGAGTTCGCTTGCCAAACCGATGCTCGCCTTGTTCACCTATACTTATTGGGTCTTTACTGCTCGATTCATGGATAAACTTGGAAAGGGTGTTCGAAGCAGCGCAAGGGATGCACTGCTTTCATCTCTCACAACAAAAGAGCATAAAGGCAAGGTGTTCGGGTTCAGGCAGGCCATGGATACAATTGGTGCTGCTATCGGTCCGGTTTTGGCGCTTGTTTATCTCTATTATTATCCTGGTCATTATAAAACGCTTTTCATCATCGCATTTTCTCCGGCCTTGGTAGGAGTGACACTAACCTTCTTCATTAAAGATAAGAAGCATGATCAACAAAAACATTCGACGAATAAATCAACTTTTTCTGTGCTCAACCCTTTTGCATTTATCGATTATTGGAAAACTTCATCAACTGAATTTAAAAAAATCACCCTTGGGTTTCTTGCTTTTACTTTGATAAACAGTACCGACATGCTGCTGTTGCTCATGGCTAAATCAACCGGTATTTCCGACCAGGATGTAATTGGTGTTTACATATTTTACAATGTCATTTTCGCCATGGCATCTTACCCTATTGGGGCCATGGCAGATAAAATTGGAATGAAAACAACTTTTATAATAGGATTGATTTTGTTTTCTATCGTCTATTTCGGCATGGCCAATCTCTCTTCCCCGACAATGCTTTACACCTTATTTTTTCTGTATGGCATCTATGCTGCTGCCAGTGATGGCATAACGAAAGCCTGGATTGCAAATATCACTCCGCACTCTGAAACGGCTACTGCCTTGGGATTTTTCACCGGTCTTTCCAGCATCTGTACACTTCTTGCAAGTGCCCTTGCTGGTTTGTTATGGGTTCAGTTTTATCCACAACTCACCTTTATGGTTTCCGCTATTGGCGGGGTTCTTATCATTATTTATTTTCTTGTATTGCCAAAGAATATTAGTAACGATGGAGCTGCATGATTTCTAATTTCATCAAAATATCTTATACATTAAGGCAAGTTGTTTTGATGAAATTTTAATAGGCCATTTACGATTGTTTTGTTGTCACAATTGGATTTTACAATTCCATTTACTATTTTTGCTCCTCATAAAAAATAATTAAAACAAAATAACATGAAAATATCAAGACTTATCCTCATCCTAATCTGCTCCATTTTTATCATCAATAATAGTCAGGCACAAATTCCACAATTATGGGGAATGGCCTATCATGGAGGCTCCTACAGTTTTGGAACCATTTACAAAATCAATGGCGATGGCACCGGTTTTAATACCGCATATAGCTTCCATTATCCAAATGGTATAGAGCCTTATGGCAGCTTGATTCAGGCCCTCGATGGAAAACTATATGGCATGACTTTAAATGGTGGAACCGATTCATTGGGTACCATCTTCAGTTTTGATCCGCAGCTGAACACCTATCTTCATCGCCTGGATTTGCATACCGTTTCCGGTACTCATCCTTACGGAAGCCTCCTGCAATTGCCAAATGGAACGATGTATGGTTTGACCAGTAATGGTGGTGCTTCTAATTATGGAACCCTATTTTCTTATGACCCATATAATAACGTCTTGACCAACCTCCATGATTTTACAGTGACAACTGGTTATATTGCTTATGGGTCATTAATAAAAGGAAACGATGGTAAATTATATGGAGTTACATACCAAGGTGGGGCACATGGCTATGGTGTTATATTTAGCTTCGACCCGACAAACAACACCTATACCGATTTATTCGATTTCAATTATTCAGTTTCAGGTGCATATCCTTTTGGAAGCATGATGAAAGCTGCCAGTGGGAAATTTTATGGTGTCACCTACTCTGGTGGAACCAACAGCAGTGGGGTGCTATATAGTTTTGACCCGGCTACCAGCACCTTTACCAATGCTCACAATTTCATTTCCACTACCGGTGACAATCCTTTCGGCACCTTAGTGCAGCATTACAATGGCAAGATCTATGGCTTCGCTACCTATGGCGGCGGACAAAATTATGGTAACATATTTTCACTCGATACCGCCACCAACAACTATACCGTCATCCACGATTTCAGCTATGTAGATGGCGGCTATCCAAGAGGTGGAATGACCATTGGAAGGGACAGCATCATTTATGGCGTCACGTCCTATGGTGGCCCTGGCGGCTTTGGCGTTTTGTTTAAACTCATCCCTGCCACCAATGCCTATTCTACCCTTCATATCATGAACAATGCCAGCGGAACCTATCCTCAATATACCTCGCTTTTGCAATTCAATCCTTTGGTTACCGAGGTTCTTTCGCCGGCTGCCAACACCAATTCTTCCTCCGTTTATCCCAATCCTTTCAGTAATCAGGCAACGCTCGATTTGAATGGAATTGATAATAGCAACGGTTCAAGATTGTCCATTTTAAATATTCTTGGCCAAGAGGTGAGAACTATCAATACGGAGAATAAAAGTGAAATAATCCTAACTCGAGGCAACTTGGAACCAGGCATGTATATTTATAAACTTTTATCCGCTACCAAGGAAACTTTGGCTACCGGAAAATTCATCATTGAATAAGGTTTTCAAGGTTTTTTATTCTTAAAAATAGCTTTTATCGAGTTCAATCAGCCATTTTGGGTTGTTGATTTAATGATTTTTTGCCTAAGTTTTTTGTCTTTATAAGCTAAAAATTCAATTAAGGCACCCGTCGCTTCAAGCGATAGACTTAAAATTTCAATTTAGGCACCCGCCGCTACAGACGATAGGCTTAATCGTTCAATTTAGGCACCCGCCGCTACAGACGATAGGCTTAATCGTTCAATTTAGGCATCCGCCGCTGCAGGCGATAGGCTTAATCGTTCAATTTAGGCATCCGCCGCTGCAGGCGATAGGCTTAATCATTCAATTTAGGCACCCGCCGCTACAGACGATAGACAAAATCAAATGATTTAGGCATCCGCCGCTTCAGGATGGTGCCTTAATTGAAATTTCAACCCTTTTGACCAAAAGACTGCTCAATATAAATGAAAAATGAAGGCCCTTTCTTCCAAGTTTGCCAAGCCTGATTTTTTTAATTGCCAATTTCTCTTTTAAATCTTTTATAAGACTCAAAAGAAAAAAGGACCCATTGAAAAGTCGTTTCCATTAAATACATCAAGGATATATCAAAGGCTTTAGGCGCTTGAATTCCTTCACCGTAAACGAACATTGCTTGCCCTTGTAGCGATAGGTAAACAAGGCAACGCCAGTAAAAGATGGGGCTTTGGGGTAGTTTTTCTTTACCGAGTCTTCTGCTGCCTGATTGAATTCGGGGTACTTGCTTCGCGCATCATCATGCGATTCTCCCGCCTCCACATTAAAGACAAAAACACGATTCAGGCTATCATACTTTCGTGTCGTACCCCAAAGCGCATGTTCTTGGAATATAATTGGGTAATAATAACCGTTGATCCAAACCGTATCAGGAATTATGGCTGCATTGGCGGCCTGAAAATTGATGACGAATTTGGTTCCATATCGGCAGCAAACACCTCCGCTCCAGTTCTGCGATGTGGCATTGGTTATCTTGATTTCCTGCCCATCGGCAAAACCGAAATTGATCATCAGCGCGATTAGAATTATTCTTTTCATCAGTTTTTACTCTACAATTATTTTGCCAGTTTTTAGCGTTTCCCCATTTTTGATGGAGATGATTTTATAAAAATACATGCCTCCTTCCATTCCTTCCCTATCCATCAAAAAAGAATTTTCCACGCCCATAAATATTCGTTTCAACTCTCGTCCAAATAGATCATGAATGCATAAAATGAGTTCTTCCTTATTTTCAAAGCCATCCATGGTTATTTTTGTGTAATCATGGAAAGGATTTGGCTGCACGGTAACGATTCCTGATGAGTTGCTTATGGAATTGATTCCAGTGTTGGCAGGCATCTCAAGCAAGTCGCCATAAGGATTTGCACCGGTAATGTTCAGGTAGCTGAAGTCCCCCAATCGAGTCCAAACATTGCTGAATATATTGATGGAAAAGATAGTTCCAACGCTATCGGTACCACCATAATAAGTCATCGCATAAAGCTTTCCATCCGACCCCTGTATGGCGTTTCCCAATGGGTGCCCAAAATTCACAGTAGGGAAGGTAAGTATGTCGTGATGCAGGGTGTTTGTAGTATTCTGGTCGAACAAGGAACCCACGTTATAACCATTCGGATTGGACAAATCGAAACCATAAAGCAAGCCGTTATTTGCCTGGATGAGACTATTGACCGGATAGGCGCCATTGATGCCATGAAAAGTAAACAGCACACCATAAGACAAGGTAACCGGATCGAAATTAAAAATGATTCCTCGGCTCGAATCTCCACCGCCATAGGTAACGCCATAAATGATGCCACTTGAGGCTTGCATCAAACTGCCACGAGGATTGGACCCGTTGCCACCATTAAAATCGAAAAGCTTCGTAAAACTGTTGTTGGTCACGTCGAAACGAAAGATAATGCCATCGCTGAAAGCACCTCCAAGAGGAGTCATTCCATACAGTTTTCCATCCGAGGCCTTCATCAAATTTCCGGTTGGGTATTGTCCATTTTGGGCATTGAAATCAAACAGGTCGGCATAGGTATCGGTACTGATATCATAGCTGAAAAGCACACCCTTAGTGTAAGCGCCTCCTTGATATGCCATTCCATATAATTTGGTTCCAATAGCATATAAACTACCCGTAGGATTCTTGCCCTGTGCGGTATTAAAATCAAATAGTTTGGTATAAACATCATACACTGGGTCGTACTTGAAAATCACGCCACCATTATTAATTCCACCGCTTTCAGTCATGCCAAAAAGGGTTCCGTTTACATTGATGAGATTACCCTTCGGATTCTTGCCGGTAGGGTTAGCGAACGAATACTTGGATACGAATCCGGTTCCATCCATATTTATCTTAAAGATAGCCCCCTGATTATTTATGCCGCCGTTGTATGCCATGCCCCATAGTTGCGCCACTTGAGCATTGCACTTGTGCGTGATGACCATAGCAAGAAGAAGGATAACTATTTGAGAAAATCTTTTCATTGATCATGCGAAATTAAGGAATTTGGATTAATTTCATTTGTCAGGGCTCATATCCATCAAACAGGTGATTGGAAAATGGTCGGAATAGTATTGATGAACAGTATTGAAATCATAGGTCTTGAATTTCTTGTCATGCAAAATAAAATCGATACGGAACGATGGCACCGAACCACCTATATAAGTCTGTCCGAAACCTCTGCCGCTTTCACGAAAAGCATCGATTAATTTATTTGAAAGTATGTGATAGGCATAAGAAGATGGAGGGTCGTTAAAATCACCGCACACAATCACCGGATAAGCCGAATTCCGTATATGTTCAGCCACCAAGTCGGTTTGTTTGGCACGCTTGATATAAGCATTTTTCAATAGCCTTAATATTCGTTTTGACCCTTTTATTTCCTCATCCTTGTCCTTCACTATCAAGCTATCCATAAACGAATAATCCTTTTTCATAAAGTTAATCGATTGCAGGTGAATGTTGTAAACCCTCACGGTATCATCATTGATTTTAATGTCGGAATAAATGCAGGAATTATTTGAATATCTACCGCCAAAGTTAAACTTGCCCTTGTTCACAATCGGATATTTTGAGAAGGTTGCCAATCCCCAATGATTCGCATTGATGTTAATGGTATATTCAACATGAAAATTCTTGGCCTTCATGAACAGTGGCAAGGTATCCAAGTTTTGAAATGCTCCCTTATCGGAATGGAAAAACTCCTGAAAGCAACAAATATCAGGCGCTTCATCAGTAATCAGGTTAAACATCTTGTCCCTGCTTTCAATATTATGCCACCAATTATACAGATCAAACAGTCTAACGTTGTAGCTCATTATTTTTACCGCCCTTCCCCTTTCTTTAGGAAACTTGACATTGAAATTGAATTGAGCAAAACCAAGCATAAGATTGATGCCGCACAAAATGGTTAAAAACGACAATAATGAAATGATTTTGCGACTGGTAAACAACCAATAAATAACGAACAGAACATTCACAAACAATACAATTGGATATCCCAAGCCTATAATTGCAAACCACCAATATTTCTCTGGACTGCTATAGGATGCAAGATAAGAAAGCAACAACATGATTACACTCAAGACATTGAATGCAAGAATGATTTTGTTTAATAAGGTGAACTTCCTGTCGTGTTTCAAAACCTATTTGCTGCTTTCCTTGAACAAGATTTCTTTTTCCTGTTTGCTAAGACTTTCATAGCCCGATTTTGCAATCTTATCCAGTATTCTGTCTATTTCATCCTGTCGGGCCTTTCGTTGTTCATTGTATTGTTCATCCGTTAGAGGTCTTTTATGAACGACCCTTATTTTTGGCTTTGGTTTGAATAATGTTTTCAGATTCTCGAGCAGATTCTCGAACCATTTACCAATATTATTTCCTTGTTGCATCTGTTTAATGAATATATATCCGAATATCGCGCCTCCCAAATGTGCTATGTGGCCTCCAGCATTGCCCGACTGAATTTTAATTGCATCCGACATAACGGAAAACAACGCTATATATTTAAGTTTTACCGGCCCTAAAAAGATAATGTTTATTGCATAATCAGGCACATAAGTAGCGGTGGCAATCACTATTGCCAAGATACCTGCCGAAGCTCCCAAAGCATAAGAATGCTGAACCACAGCCGTAAAAAGCGGAAAAAAATTAAACGCCAAGACATACAACAATCCACCCGATAGCCCTCCCAAAACATAAACCGTAGTGAGCATCCTCCCTCCCTTATAATAAAGGAATATCTTCCCGAAAATGTACAACCAAAGCATGTTCGAAAAGATATGCATGAATTCCTCGTGCACAAACATATAGGTAAACAAGGACCACGGTTGCAGCACCAACCTGTAAATGCTTGATGGCAACATTAGTTGATGAAGCACGAGCCGATAACTATCAGGCGGAACATTGAACAACGCGAAAATGCTGAACATGATTCTCAATGAAAAAAAGACCACCCCATTGATGATGATCAGGCGGTTCAAGGCATTCGAGCCTTTGAAAAACTTCTTTAAATCTTCTACTGGCGAATTCATCTGTTTTTTTATGATGCCGTAAAATTACTAATAATCTCATACAGCATTCTTTTGTTTAACCCAAATCAAGTAATATAAGTTAAACAAACACACAGCAACCCTTCCCGCCCCACTCATAACTCATAACTTATAATTCATAACTCATATAAGGAGCCTATATCCTCTTCTCCTCCCATCCACGTCCCGCTATCCGCTGTAGCCGCTGCATCCCCATTTCCGAAACAAGGCAGCGGGCTGCCGCTACTATCGGGGCTAGGTTTTGACGGCAGGTTGCCTCGAAATGGCTTTCATAAAAAAGCCCGAATCCTATCGCTAGAATTCGGGCTTAATTTTAAAAATCGTTCCATTCCTACTTCTGAAAAATCATTTTCTTGGTGTCTATTACTTTTCCGTTGATGATTAAAGAATAAGAATAAACTCCCGAACTCAAATTGCTTGCCGTTACATCCAATTCTCCCATTCCAGTTTCTAAGATATTAAAGGTACTTAACTTACCTCCAAACTCATCAAAGAAAACGATTTGAGGATTGTTTGTGTTGTCAGGAACAAAATATCGAATATTCGTACCACCGTTCGAGAAAGGATTTGGGATATTCTGATAGATAATAGGACTGCCACTTCCATTGCTCAATTCTATAGCATGGATGTTTCCATTCTCCAATTTCTTTTCATTGCCTGAACCACCATTGCCGTTATTATTGCCACCATCATTATTATGAGGTGGTGCTTGTTGTTGTGCATTACAGCAATTGTTTATTTGATCTTGCAAGGCATGTATTGTCGAATCCATTTGTTTCATTCCGGCTATTAAGAATGGAATTATCTCAATAGTATTCACAGCTTTGTAATTAATTGCAGCGTATATTTGATTGCCAGCAGTATCAATCCGAGCAGGATGAACAGCACCTTTAACAAGAGTAGGTAGTATATTTTCAACTTCTTGTGCTAACAATCCATAATGAATACCACTTGCAAGAATCATGGATTGATTTTGTTGCTGATTATATTCATATGATTTAGGATGTAAGTTGTTAATCACATCCATAGGATTTGTTAGAGGTTGTATATTATGTTTCAATGTTGAATCAGAAGGCACCAAGTACATGGCAGTTGTTGAAACTAAATCACCATTAAAATAGCCCGCAAAATTTGGAGCACCTGGACAAATTTGTGCACCTAAACCTAAATCACCATATACTGCTATACTGGTAGAACCGAAAGCATTATTATTTGGAAAAGGAGGAAGTCCACCACAAGCAATAGGAGTTAAACCATATACTCCGACATTTGTTGCACCTAGTCCAGTTAATCCATTATCAACAATACCAAATACCCCGTAATTTGTATTTGCATTTGTGCCAGAAATTCTAAATTTTCCACCTATGTTTTGTGAAGCAGTATTATTGTTTGACCCCACATTAAATTCACAGCCATAATTAAGGGTTGGATTCATATTCGTCCCATCCCAAACATTACCCCAAACACCAATATTTCCATAACCATCATGTGCATACATTCTCATGTCATAACAAATACTCATTGGGCTACTTGGCAGGTCAGCCTCAATCCAAGCACCATAATTCCCAATTGCATTGTGTGCATGGAGTTTTATTGCTCGATTGTTATCATTATTTCCTGATGATTCAGCATTTATTCCAATGCCTGCGGATAATGGCATGCCTGCATCTGTATTTATTACTTGAAGTCCAATAGGATCAGTTATTGATCCGTTGCCTCCTTGTCTGATTATATCAAGTTTAGCATTAGGTGTCGTACAACTATAACCAATACCAACCGCATTAATTGTAGTACCAAACCCATCATCTGTTGCCATACCATCAAAATAAAAATTGTGTAGATTAAGATCTATTCCTGCATGATCAGCTAATTGAGGTAGTGATGGAGCACTACAATATCCAAAACCAAGTTGGTCAGGAACATAAACAACGTTCCCTAATAAATCCACCGCCAAAACACCTAGCCCTGGATTAAGTGGAAGTGGCGTATAATGGGCATTCAATTGTCTAAACATCAATCCACTTGAACCACTCGTTGGATTGGAAGCTGTTTCTCTGGTGAAACCTAATGATGCATCATTAATTTCAAGCCTGTTTTGTGGGCCTTGTGTAGCTGCGGGTAAAGAAGGGTCTAGCGATAATCCGATTCCAACATTTATATCATTATCTCCTAATATCATCTGATAATTATTCGTCACTCCTGCATTTACTCCAAGTGTTGTTGTATGTGTTAAATTTGTTGAAGGTCCCCCAATTCCAGTTGATTGAGTTCCATACCCAATATAAGTATTATATGTTCCTGAACCCCAATAGGATGAATGATACCCATAATATGAATTACCCTGTCCTAAATTATTATAACCCGCTTCAAAACCCATACCTGTGTTTTCATCACCATTGCTCCATGATGCACAATGTGCCCCTACATAACAATTCCTGCTTCCTATAATATTGGAAGGTGCACAATGTTTTCCATAAAAGCAATTGTTTTCACCTGTTGTGTTTAAATTTCCACAAGCAAAGCCTGTCATAGTATTCCAATCGCCGGAAGTATTGCTTAAACCTGCATTTGAACCAATGAAGGTTCCCCTTCTTCCAGTGGTATTGCTTGCACCAGCTAAATTACCTACAAATGTATTATTTGTACCAGTGCAAAGCGTAGCTGCACCTCCAGCAGCATTTACTCCTACATAAATATTAGATGGCATGCCATTATGCCAAAGAACAAAATCGCTAGGCACCACTGGCGTGGCCCCTCCAATTCTGTATCCATTGTTTGCTTGGTTTACGTTGATGTCTCCCAAATCTACATCTAAGCGGTGTGCAGGAAACAAGGGACCAAAAGGTGTTGGAGCAGGTAATGCTAAAAGATTAGAATTACCTATTCCAACAAAACCATCGGTAGGAATTGCAACAGTTGCTTTAATCTGCATCTTTTGGTTGACCCAAACGAAAGGGCCTGGACCTGCATTGGTGTAAAAGTTAAGAGGGAAATTTCCACCATGCAAAACATCAACTGGAAATGGATTTGGAAGAGTCCATCCTACAAAATTTCCAGCTGCTGCTGGTGCATTCCATGGTACTGAAACTTGTCCATAATAATATTCATTTGATAGCATCATAACCATAATGACAACTATCCATTTTTTTATATTTTTCATAACATATTTTTTATTTAATTAAATTTATTTTTGAACCCGAAAGCGAGGTTCTTGATTTTGTTTTTAAAAAATACAATCCTGCTTTCATATTAGTTAAAGATAACTTATATTGGAGTGTATTTAATATTTCTGTTGAATAAACAATTTGTCCTAAAGAATTTAATATTTCAATCCATTCAATAGGACTGACTGATATAATATTAATTTCGCCATTGGATGGATTGGGAAAAATTGAAATTTGATTTTCCTTATTTAGTTCTTTAGGAATGTTTGTCCACGTTTCATTATAAATAGAATCAGTAGTTACACAAATATCACTTACAAATTCGTACGCACCATTGCCACCAAAATACATGCCAGGTAAGATTATAGTATCAGTATGATTGTCATCAAAAAAATTCCCTATCATGACATAACTATATGCTGAATCTGCAATGAATGAACCTGAAATCTTAAGCCAATTTGTAGTATCCCTAATGATGCTATCTGTATATAAATGTGCAAAATTATTTAATGGTGGAGGGCAGCAACTATCAAATGGTACTGTTGTAAATTTCATTCCAATTTTATTCGCTTCAACTATTTCGTAAGGATGTCCATACGCCGCATTATTCACATAAAAAGAAAGATAATATAATTGTCCTATTTGCAATGGTTGTATTAGTTGAGTACCTATAAACTCTCTATAATTTGGAATTGCAAGAGGGTTATAATAAATTAATAAGCCAGCATATGCCTTACTAGCATTATGTCCAATTTGATATGTCCATGAATAAGGTACATTTACTGCTCCTGAATCTGAACAAGAATTGTAATAGTCTGGTGACATACCGAAATTATTCCAATGTAGACAATAATTCATCTGATCTAGGCCCCATGGGCAAAAAACAGTATCTTCAAAACGAGGATTTGGAACAAGATTCTGTCCATTTACCAAAATGCCAATTAGCAAGCATATAACTATCAATATCTTTTTCATCATAGAATTTATTTATTAAAAGGAAAATATTTTTTTTAGGCTAAGAAAGTAGCCAATACTTTTTTAGTGGTTAGGGCTTACATCTTTTAGAAAAGAAGATAGCCTACGCCGCTCTACCACCTGGCAGGGGCATGGCTATAAATAGAAAAACAAATTCTTCCGGTGCATGTTTACACACAATAGAATAATGCAAATTGTTTTTTATATTGGTATTTGTTTTCCCTACAGCCATAAAAGAAATTAGCATTAGCACACCATTTACCAAGTCACTAAAGAGTTCTTTTAGAAAGATGAAAAGATGAT
>CAIWCG010000046.1 GCA_903911135.1 uncultured Bacteroidota bacterium | reverse complement strand
GCCTTTTCGCCGCAGCCACCCCCATCGTCTTGCGCTCCCGAAAGTTCATGATATGGGATAAAACATCATACGAGCTACCTGCCATGGGGCATAGCCCTGACATGCCCAAGCTTATCCTGCCATTACGAAGGCCTTAAGCCTTGGCGGCAGATAACTGGTGGCTGGCAGGTGCAACCGTCATGACGAGAACCTCATGTGGGCTCCAAAAAATTAATTTGCAGGTGATGGCATCAATTCGGGAAAATGTTTATCTTTGCCGCATCGAAATGATTGTTTAACCTCGAATTACACGTAAATGAACTGATTTGCACAGCACCGAAACTTTGAACTCGCTCCTAGACGGACGTCCTAATTCAGACAGTTTCATGGTGGTATGCAAGCAAGACAATCTTCGGTTTCAAGGAAATAATGGCGGATTAAATGCTCAAAATGTGGTTTTGAGGGTGGAAATGGTCATGGCAGATTGC
Organism: uncultured Bacteroidota bacterium; assembly: GCA_903911135.1. Classification (GTDB taxonomy): domain Bacteria; phylum Bacteroidota; class Bacteroidia; order AKYH767-A; family JABDAW01; genus JABDAW01. The sequence goes on along the minus strand of CAIWCG010000046.1, from coordinate 11,554 downwards.
CAGACTTCCATGGCAGATTGCCAGACTTCCATGGCAGATTGCCAGACTTCCTTGGCAGATTGCCAGACTTCCTTGGCAGATTGCCAAACTTCCATGGCAGATTGCCAAACTTCCATGGCAGATTGCCAAACTTCCATGGCAGATTGCCAGACTTCCATGACAAAATATTCAATAATTAATAACCAAAATATATAAATTATGTCACATTATCGTACAGATTCAGAATTTCATGCCTACCAAGGAAATGTGGTAGATGGCGTTACCGGGCATCTGGTAGAATTCAGCATTCCTGCCGACGAACTGGCTCCAGTAGTGGTTTTGAAAATCATTTATGAGGAGAAATATGCTCTCGGCAGCCACGATATGGCGGATGTGAGGTCGGATAACGATATCCACAATCTGCAGATAGCAAAACGGGAATATACCTTGGTTTTCAATTCTTTCGTATCTTCAAATGTTAAGAATAACAAGAAGATTTCTGACTTTTTGAAAAACGAATGGGGTGTGCATATCGACAGCACCGTGCGTGTAGCCACCGAAGTTTGCAGCACTTTTCCTGTCGGCAGCAAAGTGGATACGAACACTCCGAGCCATGTGAAAATCGAATTCAAGGATAGCGGACATTCCTCCAAAGCGGACAGGGGCGTATGCCAGTCATGGGTTTTTGTTGTAGAGCTGGATAAGGATGGTCACGAGATTCTTCCGGTTTCCGACGATGATTACCGTTATTCCTGCGACTCGAACACGGATAAAATCGACCTCAAATGCAAATTGGTGGACGGTGGCAAGAAAATGCTGGTCAAACTGTGCTATAAAAATAATGTAGGCAAAGGTGAATATGGCCCAAAATTGACCGTCACCATCCCCCGCGATTAAAATATGCACACGGCGGTTGATTGTTTGGCAAAATTGAAAAAATATACGGTAAAACGCTCCATTTTCAGTGGCCTGCAATCAATTATTTTTAATAATTATTTGCGGGATAAAAAAAATTAAGATATATTTGCAGCCCCTAAAAAAGAGGGTATAGATAAAATAATGGATACACTAAGTTATAAAACGATTTCTGCCAACAAAAATACCGTTACGAAAGAATGGTTGTTGATAGATGCAAACGATGTAGTTTTGGGGAGATTATCCTCAAAAGTGGCAATGATGCTGCGTGGTAAAAACAAAACCAATTACACTCCCCACGTAGATTGTGGAGACAATGTCATTATCATTAATGCCGAAAAGATCAAACTTACCGGTAAGAAAATGGATGATAAGAGATATGTTTCCTACACTGGCTACCCGGGTGGACAAAGAAGCGTTTCGCCAAGAGCGAAAATGGCCAAGAAACCTACCTTCATCATTGAAAAAGCAGTAAAAGGTATGTTGCCAAAAAACAAGCTTGGAGCGGAGCTGTTCCGAAATCTTCATGTTTTTGCAGGTTCTGAACATCCACATCAGGCTCAGCAACCAAAGGTCATTAAACTTTAAAATCATTAATATAAATGGAAAAAATTCACACTATTGGAAGAAGAAAAACGGCTGTTGCTCGAGTTTATATGCAGCCAGGTTCAGGGAATCATATAGTTAATAAAAAGGGATATAAAGATTATTTTACAACAACGATTTTACAATCAAAGGTAAATCAACCATTTGAAATATTGAATCTGTTAGATACTTATGATGTTAGTGTAAATGTGGAGGGTGGGGGAATAACCGGACAGGCAGAAGCTGTTCGTTTGGCCATTTCCAGAGCTTTGGTAAAGGCTAATCCTGAAAATAAGCCAAAATTAAAGGCAAAAGGATTGATGACTAGAGATCCAAGAGCTGTTGAAAGAAAGAAACCAGGTCAGAAAAAGGCCAGAAAACGTTTCCAGTTCAGCAAGCGTTAATAGATTTAGAATTAATTTAATAAAAATATACATGCAAAATTTAACACACGATGAATTATTAGATGCAGGTGTTCATTTTGGACATTTAAAAAGTAAATGGAATCCAAAAATGGCTCCTTATATCTTAATGGAGAAGAGTGGAATCCATTTAATTGATTTGAATAAAACCATTGTAAAGTTGGATGAAGCAGCGAATGCTATCCGACAAATTGCAAGGTCGGGCAAGAAAATTCTTTTTGTAGCTACAAAAAAACAGGCTAAGGACATTGTTACTTTGGAGGCAAAGAGAGTTGGCATGCCATATATTACTGAAAGATGGCCTGGAGGTATGCTCACCAATTTTACTACAGTTCGTAAGTCTGTAAAGAAAATGGCTGGGTTCGAGAAGATGGAAACAGATGGTACTTTTGCAAATATTTCAAAGAAAGAAAAATTACAGATTACCCGTCAAAAAATTAAAATGGAAAAACTGTTAGGAAGTATTTCCGATTTGAGCCGTCTTCCTGCAGCATTATTCATTGTTGATATATCAAGAGAGCATATTGCAGTAAAAGAAGCTCAGAAGTTGAATATACCAACTTTTGCAATCGTTGATACTAATTCTGATCCTAGTTTGGTTGATTTTCCAATTCCAGGAAATGATGATGCCGCAAAATCAATTTCATTGATAGTTTCTTTAATGGCCAATGCGATTGAAGACGGAATCAATGATAGAAAAAATGATCGTGATATTGAAAAAGCAACTGAAGGCACCGAAGATGGCAGTGGCGTAAAAGTAATAAATACTGTGGAAGTTGAAGATGATGAAACGACTCCAACTGCAACAGTAACAGCTGGAAAAGCAACTGGAAAAGTATTGAGACCAAGACGTGCTGGAGCCCCAGGAAAAAAAGGTGAATAATTTTTAAAGATAAACTTATATAAGATGACAACGTTAAATATTACAGCAGCAGATGTAAATAAATTAAGACAGCAAACCGGTGCTGGAATGATGGATTGTAAAAAAGCATTGACTGAGGCTAACGGTGATTTTGAAGCTGCTATAGATTTTTTAAGAAAGAAAGGTCAGAAAGTGGCCGCAAATCGTTCTGATCGAGATGCAAAAGAAGGTTATGTAATTGGAAAGACTACTGCTGATGGAAAATTGGGAGCAATAGTTTTGTTAAGTTGTGAAACTGATTTCGTTGCAAAGACGGATGATTTCATGAACTTCGCAAACAGTATTTTGGATTTGACCTTAGCTCAAAAGCCAGCTTCAGTAGAAGATATCAAGGCACTTACTTTAAACGGCCTTTCTGTAAGCGATAGACTGTTCGACATGATTGGAAAAATCGGGGAAAAGATTGAAATTTCACGTTATGAAGTGATTGAATCTCCTTGCGTTATCGTTTATAACCACCCTGGAAATCGATTGGTTTCTATGGTTGGGTTTAGTTCTGAAGCCGGTGCTAAAGTCGGTAAGGATGTGGCTATGCAAATTGCAGCGATGGCTCCAATAGCTGTCGATAAGGATGATGTAGATGCTACCACTCTTGCCCGCGAAATCGAAATTGGAAAAGACCAAGCTCGTCAGGAAGGAAAACCAGAAGAAATGCTTGAGAAGATTGCTTTGGGAAAAATTGGTAAATTCTATAAAGAATATACCTTGTTGAATCAATCCTTTATCAAGGAAGATTCTCTCACCATCAGGCAATTGCTTGAACAAACGGAGAAGGGCCTTACCGTCACTTCGTTCAAAAGAGTGAAACTCGGATAACATTAAAATTAAAGAAAAAGAGAATTAACAGTTCTCTTTTTTTTTGCCCAAATTTTAAATAATATATAAAAACTGCCAATGAAATATAATAGAATCCTCCTCAAACTTAGCGGTGAATCGCTGATGGGAGACAAGCAATTCGGGATAGACCATAACAGGTTGAACCAATATGCCAACGACATAAAACAAGTTGCTGCCATGGGGGTTCAGGTGGCGGTGGTCATTGGAGGCGGAAATATCTTTCGTGGCATACAGGCCGAAGAAGGTGGTGTGGATAGGGTGCAGGGAGATTATATGGGCATGCTCGCCACGGTAATCAACAGTATGGCTTTGCAGTCGGCTTTGGAGGCCATAGACGTTACCACTCGGCTGCAATCGGCGATAAAGATGGAGCAGATTTGTGAGCCCTATATCAAACGCAGGGCTATCCGTCATCTAGAAAAGGGTAGGGTAGTCATCTTCGGGGCAGGTACCGGAAACCCTTATTTTACTACCGATACGGCTGCTTGCCTTCGTGCTATTGAGATAGAGGCCGACGTGGTTTTGAAGGGCACTCGCGTGGATGGAATCTATTCCGCCGACCCAGAAAAGGATGCCAACGCCGTAAAATATGAAACCATACATTTCGATGAGGTGTATCAGAAAGGATTGAACATCATGGACCTCACCGCCTTCACGCTGTGCAACGAAAACAAGTTGCCCATCATCGTGTTTGATATGAACAACACGGGCAATCTGCTGAAGCTGATGAACGGCGAAAAGGTAGGCACCTTGGTAATGTTCTAACCCCTCGTCCTTTTCTTAAGACCAATAACGATTTTCTTGTTTCTATGAGTGCACCGAAACGGATGCAATTATAGAAGCATCATTAAAAAATGAATCCTGTAAGGTGCGTTTCAGCTCCTTACAGGATTCATTTTTTTGCAACCTTACAAGAGCGCCCAGAAGCACACCTGTCAGGATGCTTGCTCAATTATTATGGGTGTAATGATAAAATTAAAACGACATCTAATATTGCTTCCAATCCCCAAACAAGATAATATCCTGTACTGTAAGGAGGTTTAGTAACAATTTTTGCATACTCCTTATCCTTTTCAGTTTTTACGGTAAATTTTTCATTTAAATTTTCTTTGTAACTCCAACTATCACAAGAAAAATTTACTTGATGATCACCTGTTGGAACATTATTAACTGTTATCTTTTTAATGAATTTCTTATCAACAAGTAATTTATTGTCGATAGTTAAAACACTACCCTCTAAAGACCCTGTTGGAGCAATGACAATTGAACCAGTATTTTCTGAATTCGGTTGATAATTTACCATCAGATTTTTTGCGCATGAATCAAATAGCATTACAATGCTTGCTGTAAGTATAAATAATTTATAAGTTTTCATAATTTAATATTTTTGTTTTAGATAAATTATAATGATAAGCCAAGCATCTTTACTTGACTTATCATTTTTTAATAAGACAACGCTTAATTAATTATTTTTGAGGTGCCATTGGTGGTGTACTGCATGGCTTGTAGATAGCTCCATCTGCAAAATCAACAATAGCACCAGGCCAGAAAAGCAAAATGTCAAAAATAAGAGCAGCTACCCTTACATCCCTTGATGGTTGTCCTGGTTGGGGTTTAGTTTTTTGACAAGTGTTTACAGAACCGCCCAAAATTGTTGCACATGAACTGAAATAGAACATAAATGCAACTAAAGATAAACACATAATTGTTTTTTTAAATTTTTCATATTTTTAATTATTATTTTTTGCCTACTTGGTAAGGGCATCAGCATTCCCTATATTTTTAATTGTAATTTCAATACCTTATAAAAACAAGCTGCGTGAGACATTTTGATTTATCCACGTTGGAGGTACTGGTATACCTGTACAAGAATAAACAAAAGCTCACGCATTCGGTGAGCGTTTTGCATTATCTCTTGTACATAAAAATTACCAGTTTTCCAACGTGAGAATCAGCTTAACGCAATATTTTATATGTCTTTTTTCTACATGATCATAATTATTTGATGTCGCAATATTAACAAATTTTTATATAATCCTCAAACAAGCAAAAAAAACACCCCTATATATATAGTATGCTTCGATGCCTTTCAGCTAAAGCGGCGTGTGTTTTTGCAATCGCACGTGTGCAATTGATGAAAACATCGTCTTTTACTTATTGGAGAGATGTACAACTGCCCAAGTAACTGTTTTGACGAGTTGTACAGGTGTACAACTAATAAAAGTAGCGTCTTTGATGAGTTGTACACCTGTACAATCGATAAAAGCATCGTCTTTTGCAAGTTGTACACCTGTACAACAGCCCATGTAACTGTATTGATGAATTGTACACGTGTACAATTGACCAAAGTAACTGTTTTGATGAGTTGTACAGCTGTGATTCATAAGGTATTACCATTTTTATAGATTTAGTAACATCTGAATTGCTTGAAAATAAATGGAAAATAAATAGATTACTCAAAAAGTTTTATTATTTTTGCAGCGAAATAAAAAATAAATCATAAGAAAATGGCACCTACACACATGGACGGAAAATGGCCAGGCAGCGATAACCTGTTTTGGAACCCAATAACTCGCGGCATAGTTGCCAGCGTAGAGATTTCGTATGCTTACCTGACCATATTGGACGGTAAAAGGACGGAAGGCGCAACCCAATTATTGATGTATAACGACTACCTGCCGAGGCATAATAACCTGGAGGCAAAATCGGGATTGAAGGGCAGCGATTTGATGTCTCAAAAAGGATATACAGCTGCTGTGGTCGATAATTTTGACCTTATTCAAGGAAAATTAAGCCATTTTCAAGACGAAACCGTGGTTGCGGGTTTTGGCACTGGTTCTTTTGTTTTCAAACAGATTTGGGGTGTTAACCTGAATCGTTTTTACAGAGGGTCTCGAGTTTCGAAAGAGGGTGCGTTCAGTTCCACCGCCACCAGCATGTCGCCCTATCCGGCATTGGCTGCCTTGGCAATAGAAATTCGTGCGTTTCATGATACCGAATTGGTAGGAGCGGTTCATTCGCAGCATCTGAAAATGGAATCGGTAAACACTGACCAGACTGCCGTTTTGGATGCACAGATAAATTGCGCAAAAGGCATGGATAAGGGTCTAGGTTGGGCAAAAATATTGTTTGCCGATGAAGCCGTGGTAGCTGACAGAGAAAGAAAAATAGACAGTTGTTTTCCATTGGCATTGATAAAAAGACATAAAAATTTGGAGCATCTGGGCATCGTTTCAGCAGGGGCTTTCAAAGAAATTGTGCTTCATGGTTTCAAGGTAGGCGAGAAAGTGAAGATTATGGTAGATGGCCCCGAAGATTTATTGTTTATGCTGATGCCTACATCAAAATATCCTTGCCCACCAACGGCATTGAAGGTAGTAGCAGGAACAACAATAGAAGATTTGGCAACCATTCTTGGAGACCTTGCCAACCGTCATTTGATGGTAACCAACACCAGCCTCACCGATGCAAGCCATTACGATTTGACCATAATAGAGGCATAAGTAGGCGAGTCGCTTCATATTCTATAAAAAAAAGGAATCAGAAATGGTTCCTTTTTTTATTCCTGATGATTGCCTTAATAATTGCTTCGCTCTTGGCGAGCCATCATGAAGGCATCATCCATATCGTGCAAATGGTCATCAATGCTCGTAGTCATCCGCCCATTAATAAAAAAAACGCTATTTTTGACCGCTGTAAAACAATAGAATATCCCTTAAAAATTGGCAAAGAAAACCTTCGGTTCGGTGGCATTGAAAGTCTTGATGATAAGACCTGACGAAAGAGCGAACGTATGGCTTTTGTTTTTGCACCATTTCTTCCAATCCATCGGCATAGCCTTCTTTTATGTAGCTGCAAACGCCATCTTTTTGCACCATTTTCCTGTCAATGATTTAGCCACCACCTACATCATTTCGGCCATCGCCTTGTTGTTGGTAGGGCGGCTATATGCCATGATAGAACACCATGTGCCGGCAGCAAAATTCATGAGCATGGTAACCATCTTCGTGCTGGCATCCGTGCTGATGATGTGGGTAGGATTGATGTGGTTGGACATAGCCTGGATGGCCATCGCCATCATGGTTTGGTATCGAATAATCTACCTGCTTTGCTCCTTGGAATTTTGGGGAATGACCTCGATGCTGTTCAATGTCCGCCAGGGCAAACGTTTGTTTTCATTGATATCCGTTGGCGATGTTTTGCCAAAGGTTTTGGGTTATTCTTCTGTTCGAGTCTTGTTGAATGTGATGGAGGTGGAGAACCTGATTCCCTTGGCTGGCGTGTGTTTGATCATATCATGGTTCATCCTGAAACGCATCATCAGGGAAACTCCTGCAGAAATGATAGAGCAGCAGGAAGACCATAAAGACAGCATCACTTCCACTCATTTCTTGAATCAGTTTTTCAAGAACGAATTGATATTTGCACTTGCAGGTGTGGCATTCTTGGCCATGGGAGCACTCACATTCATCGATTTCAGTTTCCTGTCAACCGTGAAACCGGGACATCAGACAGATGCTGAATTTGCCAACTTCCTGTCTTCATTTTTTGCTATGGTCTATCTGGCCATCATCATCATCAAGATATTTTTATCGAGCAAGATAATTCATAAGTTCGGTATCAGAAACAATCTTTTTGTGATGCCGGTGGCACTCCTGTTGGTCTCCATCGCCATCTTCATTATCCAAATTATTTTGCCTGACCATAAGATAATCATCTTCCTTTTTTCTGCCATGTTCGTCATTTCCGAAATACTTAAAAGAAGTTTGCACGAACCCATATTTCTGACTCTTTTTCAGCCATTGTCAAGGAAGTTAAGATTGCATGGCCATACCATCGTCAAGGGATTGGTGGAGCCCTTGGGACTGGGATTGGCAGGTGTCATCCTCTTGATTGTAAATAATATTTTCGCTGATGAGAATCTGCATGTCATCAATTATTTTCTTTTCGCAGCACTTATCGGCTGGATGATTTTTACGCATATCACCGGAAAGAAATATTTCAAGATATTACAGAATGCTGTCAATAAACGCTTCATAGGCGGACAAGAAATTACGATTACCGACAAGAGCACGATGAACATCTTGATAGAGAAATTGAAATCCGACCATCCTGAAGAGGTGATCTATTCCTTGGAGCTATTGCAGAAATTTAATCCGACTAATTTTAATGATGTTGTCATTTCTTTGCTCGCGCATGATGATGCCGATATCCAAATGCAGGCATTGAACAAGATAGAAACACTAAAGATTAGGGCAGCCTTGCCTCAATTGAAGATGTTGATAAAAAATGGAAATTCTACTGCTTTAAGAGAGGCTGCGATAAGGATTTATTGTTCTTTTGAGAATGATGTTCCGGAGAATATTCTTCCATTCCTTCAGCATGAAGACATCAACATCCGTAAGGGAGCGGTGATTGGTTTGATGAAAAGTGGCGGCATTGAAGCGATGCTTTTGGCAGGACAGCAATTATTGGGATTCATAAATTCAGACAAAACAAATGAACGTGTTCTTGCGGCCGAGGTGATAGGAGAATTGAAGATAAAAAACTTCCATCAGCCTATTATTCGTTTTCTGAATGACGATAAGGTTTTGGTTAAGGAAAAAGCCATTGAGGCCAGCGGCAGAGTGCTGAACAGTGCCTTGATACCGTACCTGGTAAATTTTCTTGATAATCCGGTTTATGCAAACAAAGCGATGAATGCGCTGTCTAATTTTGATGTTGAAGCATTGTCTTATTTTGATGCTTACCTTGAGAATCAAGAACTCTTTTTGGAAGTGGAAAAGATATTGCGCATTTGCCATATATGTGGCCATATAAATCATCCAAAATCAGGTGAATTGCTGTGTAGGCTTCTTTACAATTCCAACATCATCATCAGGCATGAGGCATTAATAAACTTGGTGCTCATCAATTATTCTGCAACAGAAAAGATTAAGGAGGAAATCATTGATCATTTGGAAGAGGAATTCATGCTTTCGGCCTGGTGTTATAATGCATACGAAGCATTGGAACATGAAGGTCATTATGAAGGTTTCAGAAACGCATTATTGTTGGAAATAAATCAAGGAATCATCAGGATATTCAACCTTTTGTCTTTGATATACGACCCCAAGGTCATTAAAAAGGCGAGAGACGGATATGCATTGAATTCGAAGGAACAGAAAGCTAATGCCATGGAAATTCTTGACAACCATATTTCCAATAAGATTAAGAGTAAATTCTTTACATTACTTGATGACCTATCGCTGCAAGCCAAGGCAGTTCATCTGGCACAGCTATACCCCGTAATTACCACAAAACCGAATGAAATCATTCAGTATGTGCTGAAACAATCAGACACTAAATTCAATGTTTGGACGCAGGTGATTGCCATACATTCTTATGCTGAAATAAACCCTGACTTTGAGAAGAACTTCATTGCACCTTTTTATAATCATCCTTATAAGATATTAAGGGATACAGCCATACATAATTCGAAATTAAATCCATTAAATGAAAAAATGAACATGACAACAAAAACCGAAAGCAACCAAAATGATGCAGATTCCTTTTTACTTGAGATTGAGAAAGTAATTGTTTTAAAAAGCACAGGAATCTTTAGAGAAACCCCAGAAAATGTTCTGGTTGACATTTCTTCAATCATTCATGAGGAGCGTGTAATGGCGGGTGAAGTTATTTTCCAAAAAGGTGACTTGGGCAATTGTATGTACATCATTTACGACGGCCAGGTGAAGATACATGATGGAGACAATATCTTTGAGGTGATGAAGAACCGCGACTTCTTCGGTGAGTTGGCCTTGCTTGATCCAGAGCCACGGTCGGCTAGTGCAACTGCCATTACGGATGTATTGTTGCTAAGATTGGATCAGGCACCGTTTTATGAATTGATGTCGGAACGTGACGAGGTGGCCAGAGGAATTTTAAAAATCCTTTGCCGCAGGGTGAGGAGGGACAATGAAATGATTACCAAACTGAAGGCACAGATTCCGTCGTAAGGACGCTTATATCAATCCTCTTTCCTTCTTTATCTGCTCATAAGCCTCGTTGATGGTCTTGAACTTCTCTTGAGCCGAGGTTTGTATTTCAGGACCTAAATGAAACACCTTGTCAGGATGATATTTTACAGCCATCTGCCGATAAGCCTTTTTCACTTCCTCATCTGTGGCGGTGGGTTCCACTTCCAGGATTTTATAAGCGGCGTTGGTATCTTTCACAAACATCGCCTTTATGGAAATGAAATCCTTTTCAACGATCCCAAGGAAGTCGGCAATGGTTTTGATGGTTTCCACTTCGTTCTTGTGAAATTCTCCATCGGCACCCGAAACGCCAAATAAAAGATGTATCAGTTGCAATTTCGACGGGTAGTCGAGATTGTACCGTATCTGTCCGCAGACTTCTGCAAGCGAATAGTCCTGTTTCAGGATTTCGCGGAACAGCAGCATACGTTCTTGTGCAGCGCTGATGCCGAACTGCTTGACGAAGAAATCCTTCACAAAATCCAATTCTGATTTGAGAATCTTGTTGTCCGATTTCATCACCGCACCGCACAATATCAAAAGCGCCACGCTGAAATCGCCCGGTTGAGTCGAGATTTCTTGCGTGCCCGTCCGTTGTTCCGATTCATGATCCACCACCGAGCCGATGATCAAGCCCAAAATGCCGCCTATGGGGCCACCGAAAGCCCAGCCTAAACCGCCAAATAAAAACTTATTCCACTTTGCCATTGATTCTATTTTTCTGGCGGCAAATGTAAATAATATGCAGCAAATAATGGCATCATGATAAGGAGCCGATAGTTTCTTCTCGTATCATGGTGCGTCCCGCTATCCGCTGTAGCCGCTGCATCCCCAATACCGACACCAAGCAGCGGGCTGCCGCTACTATCGGGGCT
>CAIWCG010000045.1 GCA_903911135.1 uncultured Bacteroidota bacterium | reverse complement strand
TCAGGTTGGTGTAATTGCATACGCAATTTTGATGCTTTTTCCCGTTCATGAAACAGCTATATCTAAAATGTTTTCTAAAGCCGGTTGTTAATCTAGCCTGGAAAAGTTACCGGAGTATTGATATATATACAGAGTGTATAAATGCTTTTGGGGTGAAGCTCCATATTGTTTTCATTGTAATCGTTTGCAATTGATCAAAACATCGTCTTTTACTGATTGTAAACGTTTGTAACTGTATTGATGAGTTGTAAACGTTTGCAATTGATCAAAGTAACGTCTTTTACTAGTTGTAAACGTTTGCAATTGATTAAAACATCGTCTTTTACTGGTTGTAAACGTTTGCAACTGCCCAAGTAACAGTTTTGACGAGTTGTAATCGTTTGCAATGGACCAAAGTAACGTCTTTTGCTAATTGCAAACGATTACATTGAATTAAAAGGCATGAATTCAACCATTTTACCCAAACCTTCCTTTTATGAATATTAAGGTTTTATGGTAAATAATGGCCTTTTGGCTAAATATCACCAAATTGTTGGCAAAATAGGCTTAAGTTTTGAATGACTTTTGATTTATTGAGAATCTCAACCAAAATTAAAACTCAAAGAATGGTATCAAGAATTCTAATTCTCCACTATATTCACCCTAATTTTTTTGTATAATTGCAGACTTAATAAAATTAACAACGATGGCTACAAAATTCACTTTTACTGAAAAAAAAGACACCCGTTCAGGCTTTGGTGCCGGATTATTGGAATTAGGAAGAAACAATAAAAATGTCGTTGCACTATGTGCCGACCTCACAGGGTCCTTGAAAATGGATGCCTTTGAAAAGGAATTCCCTGATAGATTCTTTCAAATCGGCATTGCCGAAGCCAACATGATGGGCATTGCTGCCGGAATGACAATCGGTGGCAAAATTCCATTTACTGGCACTTTTGCCAATTTCTCAACAGGGAGGGTGTATGATCAGATTCGTCAATCCATAGCCTATTCAGGCAAAAATGTGAAGATATGTGCCTCTCATGCAGGCTTGACATTGGGTGAAGATGGGGCAACACATCAGATTTTAGAAGATATCGGCCTCATGAAAATGCTGCCAGGCATGGTTGTCATTAATCCATGCGATTATAACCAAACCAAGGCTGCCACAATAGCCATTGCAGCATATGAAGGACCAGTTTATCTGCGCTTTGGAAGGCCTAGTGTTCCGATATTTACCCCTTCAGATCAAAATTTCGAGATAGGCAAGGCAATCCTGATGAATGAAGGCAAGGATGTGACAATTTTTGCCACTGGTCATCTGGTTTGGAAGGCGTTGAAGGCATGCGAGCAACTGGAAGAAATGGGCATCAGCACCGAAATCATCAATATACATACCATTAAACCTTTGGATAATGATGCCGTCTTAAAATCAGCGATGAAAACCAATTGTATAGTAACGGCAGAAGAGCATCAGGCCAATGGAGGTTTAGGCGACAGCATTGCTCAATTATTGGCGAAAGAATATCCTACTCCTATGGAAATGGTGGCAGTGAATGATTCATTTGGCGAAAGTGGAACACCTGACGAATTGATGACAAAATATGGTTTGGATACATCAGATATCGTCAAAGCTGCCCAAAAGGTGATGGCAAGAAAAAAGGGAATTTAATTTGTATTCTAATAATTATAAAAGATAAATAATTTGTTGAACATTGTAAAAAAACAGGCATTGGACGATTATACCGATAAAGAATTGCTGGAAAAATTCCGAGATGTGGAAACCCAGCATTATGCCTTTAATTTATTGGTTAAAAAGTATTCAAAGCGAGTTTACTGGCACGTTCGAAAGATCGTCATAGACCATGATGACACCAATGATGTAGTTCAGAATACTTTCATCAAAGTTTGGAAAAACTTGGCTGATTTCAGGGAAGATTCACAGTTATTTACTTGGCTTTACCGGATTGCAACCAACGAGGCATTGTCATTTTTAAAACAAAAGAAAACCAAGTTTCTCGTTCCTTTTGGTGATGTGGAATATGAACTTTCGAATAGTCTAACCACCGATTCAAACTTTAGTGGAGATAAAATTCAATTGAAGTTGCAAAGGGCAATTTTAACGCTACCAGAGAAACAAAGACTGGTATTCAACATGAAATATTTCGATGATTTAAAATATGAGGAAATTGCTGAAATACTAAATTTAACCGTTGGTGGTCTCAAGGCATCGTATCATCATGCGGTGAAGAAGATTGAGAAATACCTTGAAGAAAATTAAACCTTTTAATAATCGGAATATCTTAAAGAAACAAATAAAATAATGGACAC
>CAIWCG010000044.1 GCA_903911135.1 uncultured Bacteroidota bacterium | reverse complement strand
GTGTCCATTCGGGCGAGGGATGAGGGAGGGGCGCCGATAGGCGGTTCTTTGCCGCCTTTATTGGGTTTAGGGGATGGCGGCAAAAACGGTACCCCCGGAACAGCCCGACCCGAAGGGGCGCCCCCAAATGAAAATAATTATAAATGTTGAATTATGAATTATAAATTAGAGGGGAAGGCACGGAAGAATTCAATCTACATGGCCGTTATTGTTTGTTTTTATTGGCGTTACGAGTCGTTCGAATGGCGTGATGGGGACGTTCAGCGAATCGGAGGCTTGGAGCGTTTCGATGGGTAGCATATCGGGCTGCCCGGCATTGACCCAGGCGGTGTACCATAAACTCCCGACGAGTAAAATGGAGGCTCGCATGCGCCGTTCTATCATGCCGTTCATGGATGAATTGTAGGCTTCGGCATATTCTTTCGAGATGACTTTTATGAGTTTCTTGCCTTTCTTTTCGATGACGAATTTCTTGTCGGATGGGAAACTGTCATTCAGCCGCTTTTCGAATTCCAACACGCTGTCTTTGGCGGAATAACTGTCGGCCACCACCTGCCAAATGGTTTTTAATGGGTCGTGAATATAGCTGGCCTTGCCAACCAAATAATCATATCCATCGCCGAACAGTTCTGGTATGCGCGACTCCCAAAAGGCATGAATGCCCTCCTGTCCGGTCATTTGTCCGTTATAGTTCGAGGTGACATGCAAAGGCACGTGGGCATCGGCAATGTAATGCCCCATGTTCGCCGAACATTTCAGAATCCTGTCCACATTTCTTTCCTTGAAGGCATTGGTCAATTGATACATCATCTCCATCACATACCAAGGCAGAATTCCATATTCCTTCAAGGAATCATAACCGTAAATCAGCACCGCATCGCTCCACTTTTCTGGAATGCTGTCTATGTTTGCCACACCGAAACGCTCCGGATTGATGTAATGCCGTGGAGCTTCATCAGGCATAATGTTTCGCCGTTTGTCGGCATCGGTGGAATGTTTGGTAAGGTAATCAATGTGGTTCTTATAAAACCCAATCATGCCGGAAGGCAAGGTAAATACGGCTTGATGATTGATCTTTTTATGAGCCCAAAAGCCCCATGAAAAAGTATTGTCGTTTACTCCGCAAACTATCAGGAGAATCAAACAGGAAATAAACGGCAGCTTCTTCATTTATGTTTATTTCCTGCCGAGTAACGCCTATTTCTTTTCGTTGAAGATGCTTGTTTCCTTCATCAAGTTTTCAATCTCTTCTATGGTTCTTGGGGCTTTGTCCGACAGCACCTGATGGCCTGTATCGGTAATCAATACATCATCCTCTATCCGCACTCCTATGTTCCACCATTTCGGGTCGCAATCGGAACCGGCCGGAATATAAATACCTGGCTCCACGGTAATCACATTTCCTGGAGACAAATCGGACTCAATCTCTACATCATGAACATCCAAACCCAAATGGTGCGATGTGCCGTGAGGGAAATATTTCGAGTATTCAAATTCATCCTTTATTATTCCAAGCTCCAACAAGCCATTCTTGATGATTTTGGTAGCGGCATCGCCAGGAAGGAAGAAGGAAACTCCAGGCTTGCAGACATTAAACCCAGCCTGTTGTGCCCTATAAACCAAATTATAAATGGTCTTCTGTTCTTCAGAATACTTGCCGCTGATGGGAATTGTTCTGGTAACATCGGCAGAATAACCATGATATTCGGCACCAATGTCTATCACTATCAAATCCTTGTCTTTCAGTTTTCTTCTGTTCGATTCATAATGCAGGATACACGAGTTTTCGCCTCCACCGCATATGGAAGGAAACCCAACATATTCAGAACCGTTTTTCTTGAATTCATATTCCAATATGGCTTGAATCTGATATTCATACATTCCAGGTTCGGCGGCTTTCATCACCTCTTTATGGCCTTCGCAGGTCATGTCTATCGCCTTTTGCATCAACGCCAACTCGTCCTTCTTCTTCATCATCCGTTGCTTTGCCAAAGCATTGAAAAGGGCATAGCCATCCATATTGTCGGCAGGATAACCTGTCTTCTTCTTGAATTGGTCGATGAGATTGAAAAGGTCAACCTTTGTCCCTGGTTCATGCACTGCTCCCTTAGGCAATCGATCATACCAAATGGCATCAAACTTCTTGAATTCGATTTCCAAGTCTTCAAAGTCCTTGTTCACCATGCCGGTTCTTATTCCCAACACGTCCGATACTCCATTCTTTCCCAGTCGTCTTCCTGTCCAGCTTTCGCGTTTGGGGTTTCTATCCTCTACAAACAATATTTCGTTGGTCTTCATCGAGCCGATTGTTTGTTCCTCCTTGAAAACAAGCAGCATGGCATTGGGTTCTGTAAAGCCCGTCAAATAATATAGATTGGGGCTTTGATGGTAATCATAATCATCATCGTTGGAGCGGTTTCTTACGGGTGAAGAAAAGATAACGGCAATGGACTTATCAGGCATCTCCTTGCGCAAGGCCACTCTGTTTGCCTCATGGAATTCCTTTGGAAGCAAGTCGGTGTCATATCTGTAAAATTTAAAGTCCTGCCCATGCATCATTCCAATGGAAACCAACATCAACAATACGATAAGATTAAATTTAGTCTTGTATTTCATTTTCAATGCGCTTTATTGGTGGACAAAAGTAATGATAAGAACAGCAATTAATCTTTAGCTATTGATGATTGCTGATGATACACCTTTTATTATATGCAAGTGCTATGTTAGACTAAATGATATGGATTATAAATCCATAATGATATGGTGAAGGATTGCAAATCCTTCACAGCGGGGATTAAATTTTAACAAATCGTCTCGAAAGTGGGCCACCATAGCCTGAAATAATGACCGAATAAACTCCATTGGGCAGGGTGTGGATGTCCAAATCAACCCTCGTGCCCTCCACCATTTGTCTATAAACACTTTGCCCCACCATGTTAATAATATTGATGGTATTACCATTCGATGGCAGATTATCGAGTGTAATTTTATCATTTGCCGAAGTCGGAAAAACAGAAAATTCCTTTTCACTCAAATTTCCCACCGAAGCATCCATCGGCATGACCGCCTCGAAGAAAGGGCAATCAGGAGAGTTGCCTGTTGTGGCTGTATTAAAATCAATTAACTTGGTAAAGGTATTGGTAGAAGGATCGATACTAAAAGCGGTTCCATTATTATTTGAGCCCCCGCCAGTACATATACCATATAATTTCCCGTTGTCGGCTTGCATCAGTTCTCTATTAGGATATGCTCCGGAAAAAGTTCCATCAAAATTAAAAAGAACTATATAAGTGGAGGTAGCAATATCAAAATTAAAAATAACACCGTAATTATTTGCCCCATCGGAATAGGTCATACCGTACAATTTTCCGTCAATCCCCTGTATCAAACTACTCCTTGGATAACTCCCCGTTAAATAGTTAAATTGATGCAAGGCCGAATACTGGTTATTAGACAAATCATATTCAAAAATAACCCCAACAGCCGTAACCCCGCCTGCATAAGTCATACCATACAATTTACCATTCGATGCCTTTATCAAACTACCATAGTAAGGATTTTTACCTAAGGTATCGTTAAAGTTATGAAGAACCGAATAGCTATGAGTATTCATATCAAAAGAAAAAATAACACCATCCGCATAACTCCCTCCATCAGTGGTCATCCCATAAAACAAATTATTAACCTGTAACAACCTACCCAGAGGATCAATACCCGTACCGTTTTGGAAAGTATAAATAGAATCCAGCACATGCGTATTCGGATTGAAGCGAAACATATAAGCAGGGGTCATCCCGTACAAATTTCCATCCGTCCCTAGTATTAACCCATCCTTAGGATACGTTCCACCCAAAGTACAATAAAAATCAAAAACATCGGTGCAAGTATTGTTGGTCAAATTGTATTCATATAGCACACAACTATCGTTGCAACCACCATAAGCAGTTACCCCATAAATATTCCCGTTGGGCGCTTGCACCATGTTGCCAAGAGGCATGGCTCCATCCGTATTAATAAAACTATGGAGTACATGGATATTGTTCCCCGCACTATCGCCCATCCAAATGGTTCCATTGCTCGAAGCCCCACCATTGTGACAAGTTCCCAACAGCACATGCTGTTGTGCCATTGCGCTGCCCATGGCAGCCAGGAGCATTAGAAGCAAGAATGTCTTTTTCATATTAAAGCAATTATAATTAGGATGTAAATTTATTAAATAAAGGGTGTCTCGTCCTGAAATAGGTTTACACAAAAAAGTGT
>CAIWCG010000043.1 GCA_903911135.1 uncultured Bacteroidota bacterium | reverse complement strand
TCAGTGGTTCGATTCCACTCATCACCACTCTAAGAATCAATAAATAAATAATAATTTTTTTAATGGGTAAACAACAATTTAAGCCTCGATTCGAGACTGTTTTATTGATAGATGATGATGATATTGATAATTTTATCAATGAAAAAATCATTACTTCTGCGTTGTTTGCCAATGGTGTTATTGTTAAGAATTCAGCACAAGCCGGTTTGGATTTTTTAAAGGAAAATATCAATAATCTTCCCGAATTTATTTTTCTTGACCTTAACGTGAAAGGGATGAATGGCTTTGATTTTTTAGTCGAATTCGATAAACTGGTAATTGAAAACCCCATATATAAGGATAGATGCAAGATTTTGGTACTCTCCTCGTCCATAAGTGAGGAAGAAATCCACAAAGCCTCCATTAATCCTTATGTAGTCAAGTATTTAAACAAGCCACTTACTGAAAATTATCTCGATGCCATAAGCATCTGATAATTTTTGTATATTTGAATTCCAATCTTCGGTTCAATGATTTGTTTTTTAGCGTTGCTGTCGAATTTTATATAAATTTGCCTCCATAATTGCAACATATCCATGTATAAAAAACATTTTTTACCTCTATTTTTCATCCTCCTTGTTTCTCGATTGGCAAATGCTCAAGAGATTCCCAAGCACAATGTCTATTTTGGTATGGACAGCTATGAAATTACACCCTCCGTCCAGCAATTGCTTGATGCCGTGTATAGCAATCTACCCAATGGAACCTCCTTGATTGTAGGCATTACCGGAAAACTCGACAACACCAAACCTAAAAGCTACTCCAACGACCTAGGAAGCAAAAGAGCCAAGGCCGCTTATGATTATCTCCTCTCAAAAGGCATAAGCGCCAACGAAATTTCGATGGATGTTTACGACAAAAAGCACAAGAAAGTCAATCAATCTGACCTGGCGGCCACCGAACTTTACGACTTCGAACTCTTTGTTAAGAAAGCACCCGCCAAAGCCAAGCTGACTTATTGGTACAAGAAACTCAACCAGGAATATCCCAAGAAACCCAACTGTTTCATCATCAATCCAAGCAATATAAGCAACCTAACCAGCTACGAAGGCACCGTTATCTCCATCCCACGCTATGCATTCATCTACGAAACTGGCGAAATGGCCGAAAATGAAGTCAACATATGCTTCCTCGAGTTCTACAAAAAGTCAGATATGGTAATGGCCGACATCAACACGGTAGAAAACGGCAATCTACTCCAAACCGGAGGCATCCTCCACATCGCCGCCACCTGCAATAACCGCAAGGTAATCCTCATGCCGCCCACCATCATCACCGTAAAGTTCCCAACAAAGAAATTCACTGCCGGCATGCGATTATTTGAAGGTAAAGAAATCATGGACAATGTAGAATGGCAGAAAACAGACATCCCAAACACCTCCACAAACCAACAATATTACACCCTAAAGTTAGAGCAAACCGGCTGGATGAACTGCGCCTCCCCACTACCTGCACCAAACTCCGGAACACTCACCGTAACCGTCGACAGCAGCTATAAACAAGACGTAAAACTCGTGCTGAAAGACATGAACACCATCATTTTAGGCGAATACATCACCCCCACCACCGTCAAATTCCACAACCTCCCCCTAGGCCAAAAAGCATACCTCGTCAGCTATTGCTACCGAAACGAAATTCCCGCCTACACCTGCAAAGAAATCACCATCAGCAGCGCCTCCACAGAGCCACTCGAACTGCAAGAAACCACCTACAAGGATCTTCAAGCCATCCTTAACTCGCTTCAGAACTAAGCCCTCAAAAATCCCCATCCAAGGCGCAAAACAAACAATCCGCCCCTCGGTCAGCTTGATTTTTATCCCCTATTTGATGATAAGGAGCCTATGGTTCCCACTCGTCATCATGGTCTCCACCCGCCAGCCATCAGTTATCTCTGCCAAACGCACAAAAATGCCTTCGCACAAGAGGATAACCTTGGGCATGTCGGGGCTAGAACCGACAGTACGTTCATCGAACCAACTTCCATCAGCACGATTAAATAACCACCACCCCATATACTATATAGTATAGACCACATTCCTGAACCAAACCTCCCATTTCCTGAACCAAACCCCATTTTTCCTGAACCAAACCTCCTTTTTCCTGAACCAAACCTCCTTTTTCCTGAACCAAACCTCCTTTTTCCTGAACCAAACCTCCTTTTTCCTGAGCCGAATTCCATTTTTCCTGAGCCGAACCTCCTTTTTCCTGAGCCGAACCTATTTTTTCCTGAGCCGAACCTCCCATTTCCTGAGTCTAACTTGACTTTTCCTGAGTCTAATCTGCATTTTCCTGAGTCTAACTTGCTTTTTCCTGAGTCTAACTTGCCATTTCCTGAGTCTAAATTGGTTTTTTCTTGAAGGAAAATGGGGTTTGGCTCAGGTTTTCCCGTATTCGGGTCAGGAAAAAGGAGGTTCGGGTCAGGTTTTCTCTCATTCGGGTCAGGTTTTTCACTGTCTGTGTGGCGAGAAGTGGTTTTGGGTGGGTGGTGTGTGTGGTTCGGTGCTTGGGCGAGGGAGTGTAGTGGCGCCGAAGGCGGTTCTTTGCCGCCTATTGGCCTTTGGTGATAGCGGCAAAAACGGAGCGTAGCGAACCCACGCAACACCCCGACCGCTTTTTGCAGCCTTCTCTCCCTTGGCTGCAAAAAGGGGGCGCCCCCAAAGGAAAATCTAACAAACCATGAATCTTGATTTAAATGATAATCGTGGTTCAGTTGGCTTGCAAAGGCCTTGTTGCCTCGTTGTGAACCATCGTTTTATCATTGTTTTTGTAGTCTCGACGGGAATCGAACCCATATCAAAAGTTTAGGAAACTTCTATTCTATCCATTGAACTACGAGACCAAAATCAGCGGGGCTGCAAAAGTAATATTTTGGTTTAATAAACGGATGTTCGGAGGAAATTATCGAACAATGGCGCCATTTTCCATTTCTTTGGTGGGGGCCATAAAGCTTAGCTCGCCATCGCTGTTTTCAGCCATCAAAATCATGCCGTTCGATTCGATTCCCTTGATGGTTCTGGGGGCAAGATTCGCCAAAATGCACACTTGCTTGCCAATGATTTCATTGGGTTTGAAATATTCGGCAATGCCTGATACAACCGTTCTTTTATCCAACCCTGTGTCGATGAGCAGTTTCAATAATTTTTCGGTTTTAGGGACTTTAACGGCTTCCAAAATGGTGCCGATGCGGATGTCCATCTTAGAAAATTCATCGAATGTGGTAGGTTCCTTGAACTTTATCTTTTCGGCAGCAGTTACTTCACTTTTTGCAACGCTTTTATCTGCAAGTTTCTTGATTTGAAACTCCATCTCCTCGTCCGTTATCTTGGTGAAAAGTATCTCTGAAGCATTTATTTTATTGCCGGACTTGATGTGATTGATGATTGCCTCCGATGAAGATAAAATGCTTTCGTTCAAGTTCAACTGCTGAAGAATTCTTTTGGAGGTTTGTGGCAAAAATGGATAGATAAACTTGGCAAGACTAACACATGTCAGCAAGCTTCGAAATAAAATAACATCCACTTTGTCCGGATCTGTTTTTACTAATTTCCAAGGCTCGGTCTCTGCAAGAAATTGGTTGCCCTTTCTAGCAAAGTCCATTGCGGTAAACAATCCATCCCTGAATTTGAATTCCATTATTGAATTTGCAATGGAAAACTCTGTGGACTCCAAGTCGTTGGTGAACTTTTCGTCATCGCCCAGCAATATCGTTTCATTTAGTGTTGGAACCTTTCCATCACAGTATTTATGAACCAAGTCAATTACCCGCTTGATGTAATTGCCCATAATATCTGCCATTTCATTATTCACACGGGCTTGAAAATCTTTCCAAGAAAAATCACTGTCCTTATTTTCAGGAGCAATGGAAGTCAAGACATATCTCAACTCATCCTGTCGGTTTGGAAAATCTATCAGGTAATCATGAAGCCACACAGCCCAATCTCTGGAAGTAGAAATCTTGTTGCCTTCCAAGTTAAGGAACTCATTGGCTGGAACATTCATTGGAACAACAAATTTATCAGTATTCCCTTCATTATAAGCCATCAGCATGGCAGGGAAAATGATGCAATGAAAAACGATGTTGTCCTTGCCGATGAAATGTATTAAGCAGCTTTCATCATTCTTCCAATATGATTCCCATTTCTCGCTTTTTACGGTTGCATCAGTGACTGTTATTCTTCCATTGTTACGTTGTTCAAAGTATTCTTTGGTGGCAGAAATATATCCAATAGGAGCATCAAACCAAACATATAAAACCTTGCCTTCTGCATCTTTCAATGGAACGTTGACACCCCAATCCAAATCTCTTGTCATGGCTCTGGAATGCAGACCTTGAGTAATCCAGGAATTACATTGCCCCAAAACATTATTTTTCCAACCTTGCCTTGAATCGATGAATTTTTTTAAGCCATCCTGCATGTCATCGAGAGGCAGAAACCAGTTCTTGGTTTCCTTTAATACAGGCGTAGCGCCACTTAAAGTTGATTTCGGATTGATAAGTTCAGATGGATCCAGTGATGTTCCGCAATTTTCACATTGATCACCATAAGCATTCTCGTTTTTGCAATTTGGACAAGTGCCAATAATATATCTGTCGGCAAGAAATGACTGGGCTTTTTCATCATAAAACTGCTTTGTAATCTCTTCTTTAAAAACTCGTTTGTTATAAAGGTTCAAAAAGAATTCTTGTGCTGTATCATGATGGACTTTGGTACTTGTTCGGGTGAAAATATCAAAAGAAATACCGAATTCTTCAAAGGAGACTTTTATCTGTTTATAATATTTATCTACCACTTCCTGCGGTGTGATTCCTTCCTTTTTCGCCCTGATGGTTATTGGCACGCCATGCTCATCGGTTCCACATACAAAAATCACGTCTTCGCCTTTCATGCGCAGGTATCTCACATAGATGTCGGCAGGCAGATAACAACCGGCCAAATGACCGATATGGACAGGTCCATTTGCATATGGAAGGGCAGAGGTAACTAGGTATCTTTTACAATTTTTCATGTTGCAAATATAAAAACTAAATTTGTCGCCATGATAAAACCGCAAAATATTATTAAAGGAAATACCATTGGTGTCGTTTCCACAGCCCGTAAAATTTCATTGAAGGAGATTAACCCCGCAATTGAAATTCTTGAATCTTGGGGCTTGAAAGTGGTTGTTGGAAATACTATAGGCATGGAAGATAATCAATATGCAGGCACCGATGAGCAACGGCTTGAAGATCTTCAGTGGATGCTTGATGACCCCGAGATTCACGCCATTGTTTGTGCAAGGGGAGGTTATGGAACGGTTCGGATTATAGACAAAATCAACTTTGATTCTTTCGTGAAAAAGCCCAAATGGATTTGCGGTTTCAGCGATGTTACCGTTCTGCATTCACATATCAACAAGAACATCCATATCGAGACCATTCACTCTGCCATGCTTGTTAATTTCCCTAAAGATAAAACGGAAAACATAGCTACTGAAACATTGCGGAAGGCCTTGTTTGGCGAGCCATTGGCCTACACCGTTCCTAATCATGCCCTTAATAGAAAGGGGGTTGCAAATGGTGAAATTATCGGAGGAAATCTTTCTTTGATTTATGGTTTGACTGGTAGCGTTTCCGATATCGATACAAACGATAAAATTCTTTTTATCGAAGATTTGGATGAATACCTTTATCATATAGATAGGATGATGAAGAATTTGAAAAGGTCAGGAAAGTTGTCAAATATTAAGGGTTTGATTGTAGGCGGGATGACCGAAATGAAGGATAATGCCATTCCTTTCGGAAAGAATGCTGAAGAGATAATTCTTGATGCCGTCAAGGAATATGCATACCCTGTCTGTTTTGATTTTCCTGCCGGTCATCTCCATGCTAATTCAGCATTGATAATGGGTAGGGAAGTTTGCTTTGAAGTTGATGATAAAGTGCATCTTAGATTTAATTCCAGATAAACTAACCGTCTTTTTTTCATAATTATTTTACCATTTCAAGGCTGGCTTTAGGTATTCTTAAATCAGTAAATTGAAGGTTTTTGAGAGTTTTATACAGTAAAGCTTGGTTTTTATGTGAGAAAAAAAGCTACAGGAGACATTAACCATAAACTTATATCAATTAGCAATAAACTTATATCAATTAGCAATAAGCATATATCAATTAGCAATAAGCTTATATCAATTGGCTTTAAACTTATATCAACTTGCAATAAACTTATGTCAATTGGCAATAAACTTAAGTCAATTGGCAATAAACTTATGTCAATTGGCGATAAACTTATATCAACTGGCGATAAACTTATATCAACTGGCAATAAACTTATTTCAATTAGCAATGAATTTATATCAACGGCCTATAAAACTTATAATGTCAACAGTTTTTTATTATACCATATTATCTAATATCCTTGTTTCACTCACCAGATTGTCAAAATTGTTTTTCGGCCTTAGAAACTGAAAAACACATTATAAAGTTAAGGAACAATGGCAGGAGTTTTTCACTTATTTGTTTCTTTGCAATCAATAAATAATATAAAATGAAAAGAAAGAATTTTTATTTCTTGATGATGATTTTGACAGTGCCCATGTTTTTTTCATGTGGTCAAAACACTACCGACAGCAATGTTAAAACTGTTTCAGGAACGCCTGTCATCGCTTATGATACTTCTCTCAGAAGCGGTGTTATTACAGAAAAAATCATTTGCAAGAACGATCAAAATGTGAGTTATGTGCTCTATTTGCCCTCCACTTATAAGGCAGGGACGGAATATCCGGCCATCTATATTTTCGATCCTCATGCTGCCGGTTTTTTGCCTATAAACAAGTACAAGGATTTAGCCGAAAAATATGGATATGTTCTCATCGGATGCAATAATTCCAAGAATGGAATGTCTTGGGATGCCGCTCATGCCGCCATAAAAACCATGTTTGATGATTCTCAATCGAAATTGTCAATAGATAAAAACAGAATATATACGGCAGGGTTTTCAGGCGGTTCCAGGGTGGCCAGTTCCATTGCCATTTATGATGGAGGAATTAGAGGCGTCATCGGTTGTTCTGCTGGCTTTCCTCAAATGAACAAGGATTTGAAGAACAAGTTTGATTTTATTGGCATTGCCGGCAATGAGGATTTCAACATGACCGAAATGAAAAAACTTGACAAGGCTCTTGAATCCAGTGGTTTGAGGCATCAATTGATAATTTTCAATGGAAAGCACGAATGGTGCTCAAAGGACATTTTCAATGAGGCTTTTCAATGGATTCAAGTCAACGAAATGAAGGATAAGATGATTCCGGTTAACAATGATTTAGTCAATGAAATCAAGAAATCCTATGAAAAACAAATCAACGAAAGAGTTGGAATCAAAAGGAATTATGATGCATTAATCTTGTATAAAAAACTGATTTCTTTTGTCGATGGCCTTAAGGATATCTCGGTTTATAAAAGAGCTATGGACAGTCTTGCTAATCTTGATGATGTCAAGAAAACCATTATTCATAAAGAGCAAATGGAAAAACAGGAATTTGAAACCCAACAGCAATATGGTCAGGAATTTGCCTCAAAAGACATTATTTGGTGGACTAATGAACTTAATAAGCTTAATTCAAAAGCCAAATCGATAGATGGGGAAACAAGCCAGATGTATAGAAGAATTTTAGGTTATTTAAGTTTGGTTGCCTATTCAAATGCGAACAATGCCTTAAATCAAAATCAAATGGATGCAGCGGCTTCTTTCATTAAATTATATGCGATGATTGACCCTCCGAACAGCGAACATAGCTACATGTCGGCAGTTCTTTTTGCCAAACAAAACCAAATTCCGCAGGCTTTTGCAGCGTTAACTGATGCAGTAAAACTTGGTTTTGATGATTTGGATAGACTGAACAATGATCCTACGTTAGTCAAATTGAAAAGCAATAAAAGTTTTGATGACATCGTTAATTTGATTAAAACATCGAAAAAATAAACCATTTCAATGAAAAAAATAACAATCATTTGTTTTGTTTTCCTACTCGGGTTTACAAAATATTCCTGCTCGCAAAACAATGTGAGCGAAATGATTTTCACTAATCATTTAGTAAATCAATCACAACTAAATTTTGGTGGTGGTGATGAATTCGCTTCATTTTTAAGACCGATGCAAACCGATTCGATGAATGACAAAATAAAGTTGTTAAACCTTTTCATGAATCAGAATGAAGATAACAAGGGTATTGAAAATATTATTTATAAGGCATTAGCATACAGTAATTTAAAATGGTATGATTCAGCATTGGTTTATTTTAATGAAGCATTAATTTTACAGGACAAGGATCCTTATATTTATTATTTCAGGGGCGATACCTATTGTCACATGCATAAATTTTCAAACGCCATTGATGATTTCAGTCGCGCCATTTTGCTTGATCAGAATTTCTATATGGCATTTTACTTCCGTGGACTTTGTTACTATGCAATTGGGGATGTAAATAAGGCCATGATTGATCTTTCAAAGACTTATAAATTGGTTAAGGCTTCAGTTAAAAGCGCTTAAATCAATCTACAAAAGCTAATCGAATTGCATCAGTTTTAAGACTTTTCAATACTTAGGATAGTGTTGGATAACAGCGCCTAAATGGTG
Source organism: uncultured Bacteroidota bacterium (assembly GCA_903911135.1). Lineage (GTDB taxonomy): Bacteria > Bacteroidota > Bacteroidia > AKYH767-A > JABDAW01 > JABDAW01. The sequence continues at coordinate 7,973 of CAIWCG010000043.1, read as the reverse complement.
TTCGTTATATTTATGTGTATCTTTGGAATTTACAAATAAAAAAAAGGTCTTGAAAATTCATTAAAAAATTAAATTATGTCGAAGTCAACAAAATTTGAATACGTCGATATTGAGGAAATGAAAAGTTTCCCGATAGTCGAAGTTAAAGACATTGCAGGATTTATTCGTCTTGCGGATTCAATGCATTCCAAAATCGTCTTTAAAACGGAAACGCCATCGTTAAATGGCTCCGATCAAAGTGATTCAGATTTTCTGATTTTAGGACAGAATGTCTGCTTCAGGTTAGGCAGTGCCAACTACAAAAATCTGGACGACTACGAGGATGCCTTAGGGAAGCTTTTCCCCAATGCGGCAGATTATTATGAGGCTCGTAAAGGCAGTTTCTTTTCGTACAAGGAGTTCGATGATTGCCGGCGTACCGGCATTGTGGACAGAACCGTTTACCAGAAGGCAGCAAAGCTCGGGTTCGTGGATAACTTCGAAAAGTTCTTGGAGAAAGCGCAGAAAAATCTCAAGCAATTGCCCTCTAGCTATTCGCCAGACAAGTTCGACACGGCCATGAAGATTTACGAGTATGCCATGCAGAAAGGCTTCAAGGATTATGGCGATTTCGATAGGGCTTTCTTTGTCGGATTTACTGATCAGCTGACATACGACGAAGCCAAGTCGAAGGGATTCGCTAATGCCGATGATTATTTTGGTGCCTTGAAAATGGGCTTCACTTCGCTGAAGGAATACACCGAGGCTGTCCATCATAAAATGGTGAGCAAGTTTGAATATGACAAATATGTGACCTTGAAAAACGGCTCCAAGAACGGCACCATCGGATTCGACCAAGTGCAACTTTTCAAAGCCTTGAAAACGCATGAATCGAAGAAACTTCCACTGAATAAAATCAAGGAATTGCTTGCCACGCTGCAGGATGAACTGATGTTGGAACTGAACGGCCTCAAGACCTTGCCCGAATGGTATGTGAAGCGCATTGATACCGAAGAAAATCTCAAGAAATTCCTTACTCACGAAAAGGACCTACGTGATTTCGGCGTGTTTGATGTGGAGGGCGAGTACTTCGAAATATCCCGAATTTCTGACAGCATCATCTATATGGATGGCAGCAACGTGGCGCATAATTCCTCCAATCGTGACGACAAACGGCTCCCAAAACTCAAGAACATCCAGCTATTGGCCGAAGAGCTCATCAAACTGCGCTTTAAGGAAATACGGGTCATTGCCGATGCTTCGTTGCGCCATAAACTCGAGGACAAGCACAACCTCGACGACTTGAAAAAGATTGTAAGATACATGGAGGCGCCCGCCAACACCACGGCGGATGAATTCCTGATAGAAACACTGAAAAAGGACAAATGTTTTCTCATCTCCAACGACACCTTCAAGGATTGGAAAATCAAGGATGCATGGGTGGCCGAAAACATGGACAGCCTTCGTATTCCCTTCATGATAGACAATGGAAAAGTCACGCTTTCCGGCCTCGACAGGCTCGTGAAACATGACTAAATACTGATAGAAATAGACAAAAAGAAAGTTGGCAGTTGCCTTAAAGTAATCTGCCTGCTTTCTTTTTATATCCTTACCATAATAAGCCAAATTATTTGAAGCCCATGTTCGGTTCTCGTATCATGGCTAGTCCCGCTATCCGCTATAGCCGCTGCATCACCTTTACCGACACCAAGCAGCGGGCTGCCGCTACTATCGGGGCTATGCTTTGATGGCAAGTAGCTTCGAAATGGCTTTAAAAACAAAAGGCGGCACTACCTGTACCGCCTTTTGTTATAATCTCTTTGCTTTTTATTCCTTGATGAACTTGCCTCTTATGCTTTCTTTCTCACTCTTCACCTCATAGAAATAAACGCCATTGCTCCATTTCGTAAGATTTATGGTATTGTCTATGCCAGTGAGTGGTGCTTTGTAAACCTCATGACCCAAGATATCGGTTATGATTACTAGTTCATTTGGGGAAGTAAAGGACTGATGGATATTCAAAGTGGCTTTAGCAGGATTTGGGAAAACACTTATTTTATTAGATTTAACGATTTCATTTATACCTGTTGTATTCAATACATTCACAAAAATCATCGTGTTTGATGTCCTCATTAAATAATAAGAACTGCAATAGGTATTGGTGCATCCTGCCGAATCCACTATTGTGAGGCAAATTGTATAGGTTCCAGGTGAAGCATAAGTATGACTTGGATACGGAATGGTATCATGAGGACTTGAATCACCCCAATTCCAATCATAACTTAAAGGTGGAACCCCTGACGATACATAAACCAAATTATAATGATGAGGTATTGAATCCGGATATAAATTAAAAAATGCCGAACAATGGCTAATGCCAATAATTACTGAATCACAAATAACACAACCATAGAAATCAGAGATACAAACATGGTAGGTTCCTGGAGTTAAATTTATTGCTGTATCCGTTGTTTGTATTGGTGATGTGTACCAAGTATAAGAATATGGAGGTGTGCCACCATAAATAACGGGGGCAGCAAAACCATCAGAGCAAAAACTACATGAGGTATTTGTGGCTATTAATGTATCTGAAAATCCTATGCAATTTGACGAATCAACAAAAATTGAATTATTGCATGCGGTACATCCATTGGCATCGGATACGCATAATGTATAAGTACTAGGTGCTAAACCTGTGGCAGTAGCAGTAGATTGAATTGGAATAGTGTACCATGTATAAACATAAGGTGCCAAGCCATTGGCAATTACGGCTGTGGCAGAACCATCAGCGCAAGTCCCGCAACTCGCATTTATAACCGTTGCAGATACGATGAGGTTACATGCAGAGTAAGGCGTAATATAACACCCCACCGTATCTATGGGCATGAACAAAGCCAAGCCATAATTTATATTATCATATCCATCATAAACATGAGATGCAACAATGGAGGAGTCTATGGTACACCAGTAATTATCACCAATGTTAACATTGCTGTTAAATCCTAGCATATAATAAACATCATAAGATGAATTACCACATATATGATTACAATAAATTGAATCACCTGATGAATTTAATTTTATTCCAACTACATTGCTGTCTATTTGGTTCCGGGTTATTATTGGATGATATGTGCTGCTAATATTGGGAAAAGTATCATTCAAACCAATACCATTGTATTTAATTTGACAATGAATCAAGGAATCAAAACTCGACATTGCATTAATCCCTTCAATGTTATTGTAATTTATAATACAATTCTTTATTGTATTACCTCCTTCAAATGATGAAACTCCAATTTGGTTATTGTTAATTGTACAACTATTAATATATGTATTCATAATATTGTTGATTCCAATATGATTGGAATCAACAACACAATTTTCAATATTCGCAAGCCAATCTCCTACTTGGATTCCAATGTAATTATCTAAAAATCTAGAATTTATTAAATCCCCCCGGCTCATGACAATACCATAATATGAATTATTTGAGAAATTACAAGAGTCGATGAGACAAATACCAGCAGAAGAAATCCCACACCCAATACCTTCAAAGCAATAACTGAAAGAGGAGTTTTTAATTATAAAAGTATCAACTGAAATATTATCAATTGCAGTAATAGCATACCGGAATGTGCAATAATTAAACTTTGAATTCAAGGCTTGGTTTAAATAAATTCCTTGATAAGGTGCTGTTAAATTACTTGTAAAGGTTATTGAATCTATACTTGTACCGATGGCGATAATATTTGCTTGCCTAATTTCGATTACCGTGTTAGTATCAAATTTCACTACTACACCAGGTTCAATAGTAAGGGTTACACCGGGGAAAACCACTACCGTATCAGTTACAATGTAAGGGCTGTTGATTAAGGTCCAAGTGGTATTAGCATAGATTCCACCACTAACATTGGTGCTATAACCATTATGCGAAATTGCAAAGGTTATAATAAAACTTATTGTTAAGATTATATTTTTCATTTTATATTTATTTTTTGGTTAATTTTTAACTTGTCTATTTAATATTTGTTTTGACTGCTTATTTTGTCAAAACCATCCTTTTACTGTCTATGGTAATACCATTGGAGATAATGGTATAGGTATATATTCCGCTTGACAAATCAGGTGCATAAACATTCAATTGGCCTTTACCTTTATCTGTAATAGTGACCTCCTTTATTACATTGCCAGTGGCATCCGTAAAGATTATTTTGACATCTTTTAAATCATCCGGAATAAAATAGGAAATGGTCGTTTGTTCTTTGAATGGGTTAGGGACATTTTGTTGCAATACTATTGTTTTTGAATTAAGCAATACATCAATGGTATTACCCTTATCATTATTTTGGTTTTGCCTTTCTCCAGAACTGGCACAACATTTATTTATAATTTCATTTAAATTATTTACTTGGTCTTGAAGATTTCTATTGGTACTGTCTAATTGTTTGACTGATTCAACTAACAGCGGAATTATTTCAATATAAGAAAGTCCTTTTATCTGATTTAGTGGATTTACAGAAGTATGTACAATATCCGGAATAATTTTTTCAACTTCCTGTGAAATAAAACCCAAATGTGTTCCATTCATGTATGGATCCGTGATTTGTGTAAGCTTCCAATTGAAACTAACACCTCTTAATTGCTTCACCTTTTCCAAGGAATTATTTAGACTTTGAATGTTAGTTTTTAATGTTGAGTCGGAACTAAGATTTATCCCATTTGACCAAATATTTCCATTTACATCTAACAATGAATGAGAACCGCCAGTACATGGATCAAAACCGAATTCAACAGTACCACCTCCAGGTGGAACGACTATAGCCAATTGCATTGGATTAAGAGAACAGTTTGATGTTGCAGCCTCAAACCAACCTGCAATATTTCTTGTGCAACCTGAACTTTGATTGCTAACTTTACTTTTGATTCCGATAGATGGAACACATGAAGTTGGATTACTTGCATCAGTATTTTCTACATAAATACCAATTGTACCATGTCCGTTCGTTGTTTCTAAGACATCTAACCTTGCTTTAAATGGATGACCACAATCGTAACCAATTCCAACGTTATTATTTGCGGGCGATGATAGTAGTGTATGAGGTTTAAAAAACAAATTTGATTCTTTCATGTCAATTCCAGAATTACCAAATAGATAAGGTAAGGGGCCGGGAAAACAAACACCAAACCCTTGATTGGAACTATTTCCACTATTCTTAATATAAATTACATCACCACTTGAATTCACAGATAATATACCAAATGGATTTGAACATGTAGGTGTAAGATCAAATGGACTATTGCATGTCAAATTTGTAAACCTCAAACCACTAAGGGTTGGTGAATTTATTGTTGAGTTAATTTCTAAGGTATTACCAGGGGCATAAGTATTAATTCCTACAAAACGGTGACTATATGCCACAACAGTAGTTTGTTTTTTTGGAAATATTGCAAGATCCCCTAAACTTGTTGTTTGAAAGTCGGTGTATCTACCTGGATTGGTAATAAAATTGCCATTTTGTATACATGTTAATCTTAATTGCGCATCATTAGGGTCAAGAACATCCAATTTTTTAACTGGAGGGTTTACAAGACTCCAAGTTCTACCTATACCCATTTTCCCATCAAAAGTCATCCTTGCAACTTCCAATCCGTTAGTGGTGCCTGCATCACCGCTTGAACCTGAATAGGATGTAAAAATAAATCTTAAACAATTAAGTCCATTAGTGCCTTTACCCCAAGCCACTACAGCATCTTGTTGGGTAGAGGGGGTTAGACTATGGCCTGATCCAGCTTCATCAATTAATCCAACATACATATCATGGTTGTTGGCACCATAAAAAGTTCCTATATCCATCCAAGGACGCCATCCATCACCACTTGCCGATGTGTTATATCCTAAATGCAATAAACTTCTGATGGTAGTATTACCAGAATTAACAATTGGATTGGTTAAACCATCTTCGTTGATGGCGATTCTAGAAATTCGCAAATCACTGCCATGATCGATTCTTAAGCGTTCTTCTGGTGCTGTGGAACTTCCAGCAGTAAAAAATCCCATTGCAGCATTCTCCTGTTGAATAAATTTAGCCATGTAACCAACTCCTGTAACAGGGTCTTTATCAAGGCCTATCCTTAAACCATTACTTGTGGCCTGATGAGTACCAGGACAAGAATAATTAGAAACCTGTAACCAGGTAAGAACTTTCGTTTTATCAACTTCCGCATTGTGCAGGTGCAATAATGATTGGGGCGGTCCTGACCCAACCCCTGCATTAGTGAATGTGGCACCAATTCCCATATATCCATTCGGACACATACGTGCTATCTCTCTACCATGATAAAAATGCGGATTAAGTTTAGATATATCATCAGTAGCAATTGTATTGGCGTCATCAGCGTATGCTGACATAATAAATCTAAGATTATCAGGACCATTTATATAAGCGGTTTTTTCGTCATTATCACCCCATGCAATAACAGCATCACTCCGGTCTCCTCCTTCGTTTGTTATTTCATCTTTCAACCCAAAATAGACACCATCAGTATTTTCTGTAACAAGAGTACCAGTATGCATCCATGGTCTCCAAACTGGTGATCCCCCAGCATCCATATTATCCGGTCCATTAATATGTAATTCTGTCCAAGGAGAAACGGGACCTTGAGTATCATCTATCCACTTGTCAATTCCAATTCCGACAAATCCACTTGGGTCACTTGTAGGGGGCCATCCAAAATAGGTAGGATATGGAAATAGATAATTTTTATCAATCATCATCCTGCCTGGAGATTTTCCATCAGGAGAAGAAGGATCTGTTGAAGGGACAATCGTTGTTGCTCCGTCTGTAATAAAATGAATAGGAAGATTGCCAAATCCATAACTAGGGTGTGGTTTAGTACCCAATAAATTATTAGTATAATCGGTAGTAACATCAGCACATGGGTCACTGATTGGCATGTTACCTACAATTCCCCATGGTTGACAAACTGTTTCTGCTTCTTTTACTGAACGAGTTTCCTTTAAACTATCATTCAAATACTTCTTAACCTTAATAATATCTTCATGACTCAAAGTATCACCTTTATGATATTTTATCATGAATAGAGGTTCAACTTGACTAATACCTTCTGTAAATGGAATTTTCAATGTCTCGTTCGTTTGACCATCTGCAAATTTAATAAATAATAACAATACAATTAAACAAATAGAGCTAATATGATTCCTTTTATAGAATTTATCCCACCAAGGGTCAAAATACTGTTTGTTAATTGCACCTGTAGTTTTTCGGTCGATTGGAAGTTTAGGTAAATTTCTTTTCATGTTTATTAGTAAATAGTTACGCCTACTTGGTTCGGGCATCGGCTTTCCCTTTTATGATTGAAGGAAACAAAAAAAAGGAAACACCACCTTGTGGTATTTCCTTTTTATCTTCTTATTTACACCATTTATCATGGTTTTTATTTTTTGTTCTAAACTCTATTATCTCATATATTTCCCTTCACTTTATTCTTTCAACTCATCATTCATAACTCATAACTCATAACTACCTACGAGGTGATTGTATAAGGAAACACAGGGCTTTCGGGGCCTTTGTTGCCGTCCTTGTCCAACCAAAAAAAGATGTAATAGGCCACTTTTCCCTCTTGCCCTGTAATAAATGTATCCTTGAAACTCATCTTTGAGAAACCGGGAAGCATCTCTGCTAAAGGATGGTTGTTTCGCAATGGCGCAGCACCACCTATCTGGCGATAACAGCCTATGGAAACAGCTAAATACGGCTTGCCTTTCGAGAGCACATCGTTGCCGATAAGCTCCAGTTCCAGACGCATCGGAACATTCTGGTCTATCACTATCGGTTCTGGCCAGGTCTTGGCAAATCTCGTTTTATCAGGCGGTGTGCCCTGTCCTTTTACATCTGCCCCAACACCATTTATCAAGGGAATGCTTCCGGCAGCCTTCGTCTTTATCGTCCCCAACCAATTGTCGCGGATGG